>CAZPMM010000092.1:0-6811 GCA_964587405.1 uncultured Rikenellaceae bacterium | reverse complement strand
AAGATTCCAGGTTGAGAAATATTTCGGTTCCCTGGATATTTATACCACTCTGGTCGACTACAGGCAATATTTTAAGCTTAGACCACTAAGCATTGCTTTCCGTTTTTATAATTACGGTATGTACGGAAAGGATGCTGAAAATGGTATTATACCACCATTCTATCTGGGTTATCCATGGCTTATAAGGGGATATGAAAAAATTTCATACCCCAGCAATGATTTTCTGACCAGTAAAACATTCAATGTTTCAAGACTTAGTGGAACCAGAATCATGGTGGCAAATGCAGAGATTAGGATACCATTTTCTGGTCCTAAAAGACTGGCCCTGATCAAATCGAAATGGTTTCTGACCGATCTGAATTTTTTTATGGACTCAGGACTGGCATGGAATGCGGGTGACAAAATAGGGTTTACGCAAAACCTTATGGAAGGAGTTAATCAGGAATACAGATTTCCTGTATTCAGTACAGGTGCTTCGGTCAGAATAAACCTGTTCGGTTATCTTATTCTTGAACCTTATTATGCTTTCCCGTTACAGAACGGTGGTTTCAGGAACGGAGTGTTCGGACTGAATTTTACTCCCGGCTGGTAATTCACTAAACCTGGTTTCAGAAATAAAAGTCAGAAGGAAGTAAACCGTATCATCAACCGTATAAGATGAAGTATGGGCCTCGAAATTTTTACAGGGAAGGATCTGGTAAATAAAATATCTGTATCTGACGAATTGTCTAGGTGTCAGTATTATAACTGTAAAAGTGAAGGCCGGCAGTAACTGACTTTGATGAATGATATCGCTTACCTCTTCCGGGTTCCGGAACATATTAATTTTGCTCCTGAACTTTTGCACAGAAATTCAGAATAAATGATTATAACATCAGACATCTTTTCATTTAAACAGTTCACCATATACCAGGACAAGTGTGCATTTAAAATTGGTACCGACGGAGTTTTACTTGGCGCATATGCAGATGTCAGTGATACCGGAACAATCCTTGATATTGGAACCGGAACAGGGCTGGTGGCACTTATGCTTGCACAACGCAGCAATGCAACAATAACTGCAATAGAACCTGACTTTAACTCTTTTAAACAGGCTTGCAGCAATGTAAATCAGAGTAAATGGGCGGCAAGGATAAATGTAATTAATATTAAGCTTCAGAACTACTGGAACAATGAGGAAAAATTCGACCTGATCGTATCCAATCCTCCTTACTTTGTTGATTCACTTAAAAATCCTGATCCGTTGAAAGCTTCTGCAAGACATAATGTTACGCTCAACAGCAGCGATCTGCTGAAAGGAATTTCTCTGTTACTGTCGGAAAGAGGCTGCTTCCAGGTGATAATGCCCTATGCTGAAGGGAATGTTTTTATCGCAGAAGCTCAGGCTTATGGTTTTTATTGTAAAGATATATTGAAAATAAAATCCATGCCGACCTCCCAGGTAAGAAGAATGATCCTTGCATTTTCACGAAACCGTTGTAAACCGTCTGAAAAATTCCTTACTATCGAACATGGTAAAAGACACGATTTCACAGAAGAATATATCAAGCTTACAAAAGACTTTTATCTGAAATTTTAAAAAATTACTTTCATTAATAATACTGTCCGTGTATCTTTGTTCATATACATAGACAAGTATAAATATTATCTGACAGATATTGATACCGGATTCTCAGAAATATGTCGAAACTCCTCTGATGAGGCAGTATTATAATATCAAGTCAAAACATCCTGACGCAATATTGCTTTTCAGGGTTGGTGATTTCTATGAGACTTTTGGTGCGGATGCAATAAAGGCATCGGAAATACTCGGCATAACCCTTACCCGCCGTGCAAACGGATCAGCTTCATTTGTTGAACTTGCAGGTTTTCCCTACCATGCCCTTGATACTTATCTTCCAAGGCTTGTAAGGGCAGGACAGAGGGTTGCAATATGTGAACAGCTCGAAGATCCCAAGCTGTCAAAGAAAATTGTCAAAAGGGGAATAACTGAACTGGTAACGCCCGGCGTTTCTCTTAATGAAAATGTACTAAATCACAGGGAAAATAATTTCCTTGCAGCAATCCATATTGACAGAAAAATTGCAGGAATTGCATTTCTCGATATTTCAACAGGTGAGTTTCTGGTTACTGAAGGTTCATTTGAATATGTTGACCAGATGCTGAATAGTTTCCAGCCAAAGGAAGTTTTGTATGAGAATCGTAAAAAGGATATTTTTCTGGAAAATTTCAGTACAAAGTTCTATACCTATAAACTTGATGACTGGATCTTTACAAGTGAATCTGCCGCTGAACGACTTACCCGGCAGTTCGAGACAAGCACTCTAAAAGGTTTTGGTGTTCAGGACATGACCTGTGGTATCATTGCAGCAGGCGCTGTTCTTTATTATCTCGATATAACACAGCATGAACAATTGAGTCATATAACAAGCCTTTCAAGAATAGATGAGACCCGTTATGTATGGCTGGATAAATTCACAATAAAGAATCTCGAACTTTTCCATTCTCCCTATGAAGGTGCAAAAACACTCATTGATGTAGTTGACAGGACAATATCGCCAATGGGAGGACGGCTTATCAAGAGATGGATTTCCTTTCCTCTCAAGGATATACAGCCTATAAATGAAAGACTTGATGTTGTACAGTATTTTGTTGGGAAGAGCACCTTCAGGGAAGAGATATCAGGTCTTATCCGGCAGGTGGGAGACCTCGAAAGACTTCTCTCAAAAGTAGCGGTTAACAGGATCAATCCCCGGGAGGTCAATCAGCTTAAAAGAGCTCTCAGGGCTATTGAACCGCTTCGGTCAATGTGCATTCAAAGCGGTTGTCAGCCTCTTGTCATCTGTGGAGAACAACTAAATCCCTGCAAAACACTTGCAGACAGAATTGAACATGATCTGAACAACGATCCTCCTGTCCAGATAAACAGAGGAAACGTTGTTGCTGAGGGAGTCTCTGAAGAACTGGATGAGCTTCGAAAAATTCTTTACAAGGGGAAAGATTATCTTAATGATCTTCAGGCCCGCGAAAGCCTGCGGACTGGAATTAACTCGCTTAAAGTAAGCTATAATAATGTTTTCGGTTATTATATTGAGGTGAGAAATACTCATAAGGATAAAGTACCTCCTGAATGGATAAGGAAACAAACACTTGTAAGTGCAGAACGCTATATTACTGAAGAACTTAAGGAATATGAAGAGAAGATTCTCGGAGCTGAAGAGAAAATAATCAGTCTTGAAACAAAAATTTTCAACGATCTGGTACTAGGGATACTCGATTTTATTCCGCCATTGCAGCTTGATTCTTCAATCGTTGCCAGGATTGACTGTCTTCAGGCTTTTGCAGTAATATCATCAGAGAATAATTATGTAAGACCTCTGCTTGATGATTCAGGAAAACTGGAAATAAATGATGGCCGCCATCCTGTCATAGAAAATCAGTTACCCCCCGGAGAATCGTATGTTCCAAATGACCTGGTTCTTGATACTGAAGATCAGCAGATAATAATTCTGACAGGCCCGAATATGTCTGGTAAATCAGCTTTACTGCGCCAAACTGCACTGATAGTCCTTATGGCACAGACAGGATGTTTTGTACCGGCAACAGCAGCAAGGATAGGTATTGTGGATAAAATATTTACAAGAGTAGGAGCTTCAGATAATATCAGTCTTGGTGAATCAACCTTCATGGTGGAGATGAATGAAACAGCCAGTATCCTAAATAACCTTTCAGAAAGGAGTCTTATTCTCCTTGACGAGATAGGCAGGGGTACAAGTACTTATGATGGTATTTCGATTGCCTGGGCAATGGTGGAGTATCTTCATGAAAACAGGATGAGAGCGAAGACACTTTTTGCTACTCATTATCATGAGCTCAATGAAATGGAAAATTCTTTCGCAAGAGTAAAGAACTACAATGTTTCGATTAAAGAACTGAACAATAAGGTAATATTTCTCCGTAAACTGAAAAGAGGAGGGAGTGAGCACAGCTTTGGTATTCATGTCGCAAAAATGGCTGGTATGCCGCGAAGTGTTGTAAAAAGGGCAGACTCGATACTTAAGGAACTGGAACAGAGCCATCAGAAAAATGAACTCACGAAACCTATAGCTGACCTTGCCGGACAAAGGGAAGGTCTGCAGCTAAGTATTTTCCAGCTCGATGATCCTGTTCTGAAGCAGGTTAGGGATGAATTGCTTGATATTGATATTAATAATCTTACTCCGGTTGAAGCTTTAAATAAACTTTATAACATAAAAAAGCTGCTGAAATAATTTATATTCAGGGTCAAAAATGGTTGCCGGAGTGTATGTATCCCTTTGCAACTGAAGTAAATCATTAAGAAAAAACTGTATTTTGAGGATTATTAAACATTCTTTATATGACAAGTACAAATGCAAGGAATAAGCTTAAGATTGCTGTACTGGGAGCGGGTCATGGCGGCTTAGCCATGGCAGGGCATCTGTCACTTATGGGTTATAAAGTGAATCTGTACAACAGGGGAGAGGAGAGATTGTGGGGTGTGAAATCATCTGGCACTATAGAGGTAACGGGCGAAGTTGAAGGTTTCGGTAAGATCTGTCTGGCTACAACTCCATGAAAGATGCAATTTCAGACGTTGAACTAATTATGGTTGTTGTACCTGCCAACGGACACTATTGGATAGCTGAACAGATGGCACCTTATCTGAAAGATGGCCAAATAATTATCCTTCACCCCGGAAGAACTTTCGGAGCCCTTGAATTCCAACAGGTGTTGTCCCGTTTTAAAGTGACAGCTAATGTAATTATTGCAGAAGCACAAACATTTATTTATACATCGCGTGCAACCGGCCCGTCCCAGGTCCATATCTTCAGAATTAAGCATTCAATACCTGTTGCCTCTATCAGAGCACATCTTATACCAAAGGTGATCAGTAAAATACGGCAATTTTATCCGCAATTCGTTCCGGGTGACAATGTGATAAAAACCAGTTTTGAAAATATAGGCAGTATTTTTCATCCCGCTATATGTATTCTCAATGCCGGATGGATAGAACATGACAGTGATTTTCAATTTTATCACGAAGGAGCCACCCCGGGAGTGACCAGGATCCTTGAACGGATTGACGAAGAAAGGATAAATGTTGCCGAAGCTATAGGAATAAGGGTGATCTCAGCAAGGCAATGGTTATATATGGCTTATAGTTCTGCCGGCAGTACACTTTTTGAAGCCATGCAGAAAAATGTTGGTTACAGGGGTATACTTGCTCCAAGATCCCTGAAAGTAAGATATATTGAAGAGGATGTCCCTTTTAGTCTAGTACCGATAGCATCAACGGGAAAAATGCTTAATGTTCCTACACCTACAATAGATTCAGTCATTAGACTTGCAGGTGCACTTAACAATTACGATTACTGGTCAAACGGCCGGACAGTTGAAAATCTGGGTATTGCCGGAATGAGTGTCCGTGATCTGCGGCTTCTTGCCATTGGCGAAACTATCAGGTAATACCGGATCTTCCGGACCTTGATATCGGCCCGGTTGTTAAGGTGAATAATATAAAACCATAAATAAATGAAAACTATCATTGGCGCTGCCATTGGCAGTTGTGTTCACGTTGGAGGTCTTCATCATTTCCTTAAGCTTGCGGAAACAGAGGGTTACCATACAATTTCATACGGTCCTGCAGTCTCTGTCGAAAGGATTGTGAAAATAATAAGGGAAGAAAAGCCTGATATAATGGCAATAAGTTACAGGCTTACTCCTGAATCTGCTTCAGAGCTTTTCTCAGAACTGAAAGCTGAAATTTCAAAGGGAGGACCGGTAAATGTAAGAATGATTTTTGGGGGTACACCTCCGGTGACCCGCGAAGCACGTGAGTCAGGCCTCTTTGAATATGCTTTCGACGGAACTGAATCTGCTGAATACATTAAACGCTATCTCAGAGGCGATACCGGAAAAAGTACAGAAAGTGCTCTTCCTGATAATCTGGTCGACAGGATAAAGAAAAAATATCCTTATCCCCTGATCAGGCATCATTTCGGAAGACCTTCTTTGCAGGAGACTATTGAGGGAGTTGTGAAGATTGCTGAATCAGGAGTTCTTGATATTCTGTCGATCGGCCCGGATCAGAATGCGCAGGAACATTTTTTCCATCCTGAAAATATGGATCACAGCCAGGATGGTGCCGGAGGTGTTCCCTTACGTACTCCGGAAGACCTGGAGGCAATTTATAAAAGCAGCAGGTGTGGAAATTTCCCGCTTGTAAGGTGTTATGCAGGTACCCGTGATCTTTTAAAATGGGCTGAAATGAGTGTTAAAACTATAAAAAATGCCTGGGCGGCAATTCCCTTATGCTGGTACAGCGTTATTGACGGACGCTCCGGACGACTTATCTCAGATGCAATAAAAGAACATCAGGAAGTAATGAACTGGTATGCCCTGAAAAATATTCCCGTTGAAGTAAATGAATCCCATCAGTGGAGCCTGCGTGATGCACATGATTCACTTGCAGTGGCAATGGCATTTCTGGCTGCTTATAATGCAAAAAAAACAGGGGTGAGACATTATGTCTCACAGTACATGTTCAACAATCCGCCAGGTACTTCTGCAGAAATGGATATTGCAAAAATGCTTGCCAAAAATGAATTGATAGAGGAACTATCTGATGAATCATTTACGGTATTTCGTCAGGTAAGGGCAGGTCTGGCCCATTTCTCTCCAGATCCTTCTTTTGCCCAGGGTCAGCTGGCAGCCTCTGCAGTAATAAGTATGACACTTAAACCACATATTCTTCATGTTGTTGGATTCAGCGAAGGAGACCATGCTATCG
>CAZPMM010000091.1:0-6828 GCA_964587405.1 uncultured Rikenellaceae bacterium | reverse complement strand
TTCAAAATTATATTCTTTTTTCAGTTTATTGATGAAAGCATTACGGCTTAATGCCCTAAGCTGATCGGGATTTATCCTGTTTTCGAAATAGGATCTCATTTCTTCAAAAGAACCATGAGGTTTTTTGTCGATGAGTTTTATAATATGCCATCCGTAGGGTGATCTTAGCGGTTCTGTATAATCGCCGGTATCTTTAATTGCCAGTGCTGCTTCTGCGAAATCACTTACTATCTCCCCTGTGCCGAACCAGTTCAGCCGGCCTCCTCTGGAAGCTGATTCTTTATCATCGGAAAACTGTTTAGCCAGTTCGGCGAACGAAGCACCTTCCCGAAGTTTTTTATATAGGTCATTAATTACTTCTCCGGCAATTTTTACTTTATCTTCCGGCATTCCGGGTGATGCCAGTTTCATAATATGGGCAACAAGTACTTTTCCCCGTGAAGGTATCCTGTCCGTAACCTTTATGATATGATATCCGAATGGTGTTCTTACAGGCATTGAAACGGCTCCCGGTTCCAGTTCATACGCTGCTTTCTCGAAAGGACCTATCATCTGGAATACTGTGAAATATCCAAGGTTGCCACCGTTTAGTCTGACTGAGGGGTCATCTGATGTCTCACGGGCTAATTGTTCAAATTCTTCACCGCTTATTATACGTTCCCTGATATATGAAGCTTTTTGAAATGCAAGAAGTGTATCTGCCGGTTTGGCACCCAGAGGGCAGTTTATAAGGATATGCCATCCGTTGATTTCAGAGAGTGACCTTTCATAGGCTTTTTTCAGCAGGTTCTCTTTGACTTCAGTATCAGTGAGATAATTCAGCGCCAGTTGATCCCTGTAACCTTTAAGTTCCCGAATGAAAGACTCCAGTGTATCTGCCCCCTCGCTAACAGCATCGGCTACTTTAAGCTTGAAATTTATAAATTGCTGCAAATATTCATCCGGATCTGCTTTAGCACCCGGTTCCGTACTCTTTTTGAGCATCCTTATAAATTCACCGGAAGGGATATCTTTTCCAGCCACTGTCATAAGTATCTTATCATTCAGACCCTGACTGCATCCAGACGCAGGAAAGAAGAATAACACAACCATGAAAAGCAAAATAAATCTGATTTTCACATGTATATTATTTATTTTAAAAGTCGGATAGCCTGCCCCACTTAAGCGGGGGAACCCACATGTTGGGAAAATTATATTCATTACGTGTTTGCGTTTGAATTCAATCATGTGGGTGTCATCAGTATTTAATTATATGGTTTATTCAGCAACCTTTCTGCTGTAATTGGGAGATTCTCTGGTAATTGAAACATCATGAGGATGGCTTTCGATTATTCCCGAGTTAGTTATTCTGACGAATCTGGCATCCCTTTTAAGATTTTCAATGTTTTTTGCACCTACATATCCCATTCCGGCCCTTAATCCACCCATCATCTGGTAAATAACTTCAGAAAGCATTCCTTTATATGGCACCCTTGCAGCTATCCCTTCAGGTACCAGTTTTTGTATATCATCTTCCACATCCTGGAAATATCTGTCTTTTGAGCCCTGCTGCATCGCTTCCAGTGAACCCATTCCTCTGTATGCCTTAAATTTACGACCATTATATATAATTGTTTCACCTGGTGATTCCTCGACACCTGCAAAAAGTGATCCGGCCATTATTGAATCTGCTCCGGCAGCCAGTGCTTTGATAATATCTCCTGAGTATCTGATCCCGCCATCGGCTATAACCGGAACCCCTGAACCTTTTATTGCAATACCAACATTATAAATTGCTGATAGTTGTGGTATACCAACTCCTGCAATTATTCTGGTAGTACAGATTGACCCGGGCCCGATTCCTACTTTTACTGCATCAGCACCTGAATCAACAAGTTTTTTTGCTGCTTCACCTGTTCCGATATTACCGACAACCACGTCGGTATCAGGGTAGTTTTTCTTTATTTCACGCAGTATTCCGATTACATTTTTCGAATGTGCATGTGCTGTATCTATCACGATGGCATCCGCATTTGCATTAATAAGAGCTTCAACTCTTTTGAACGTATCTGCAGCAATACCTGCAGCACCTGCAACCCTTAACCTGCCCTTTGAATCCTTGCATGAATTGGGTCTGTCTTTGATCTTAGTGATATCCTTATATGTTATCAGTCCTTTCAGCCTGCCCTTAGCATCCACCATGGGAAGTTTTTCTATTTTATGTTTCTGAAGTATCCTTGAAGCAGCTTCAAGATTGGTATGGAGATCAGTAGTAATAAGATTAGTGGTCATAACTTCTGTGATCTTCCGTTTCCGGTCGTTCTCGAAACGCAGATCCCTGCTTGTAACGATGCCTTTCAGTTTACCTTCCTTGTCTGTCACGGGTATTCCTCCGATCTTGTATTCGTTCATGAGATTTACGGCATCTGCAACAGTTGCTTCAAGACCAATTGTGATAGGATCGAAGATCATAACATTTTCAGCCCTTTTTACTTTTTTTACCTGTGCAGACTGCTTTTCAATACTCATATTTTTATGTATGACACCTATACCACCTTCGCGGGCTATGGCAATCGCCAGATCATCTTCAGTAACTGTATCCATCGCGGCGGAGATGACCGGAGTATTGATCTTAATATTTCTGGTGAACATGGAACTCAGATCAACTTCCCTGGGAAGCACCTCTGAGTAAGAAGGGATGAGCAAAACGTCATCAAATGTAAGCCCTTCAAATAAAATTTTATCATTTAAAAAGGACATCGGACAGCTTGTTAAGTTTTGCGGCGTAAATTACTAAAAATTCATCACTCATAAAACATTCGATATTCTGATACATTACAAAAAATTGGGTAACAGTTAGTATTTTTGTAATGATAGATTATGAACATAGAACCATATAGACAGATTCTGACCAGATACTGGGGCTTTACCTCTTTTAAACCCTTACAGGAAGAAATAATAAAATCGGTTGCTGAGGGAAGGGATACGCTTGCACTCATGCCTACCGGTGGAGGTAAGTCAATCACTTTCCAGGTTCCGGCACTAATGAAGGAAGGAATTTGCTTAGTCATTACACCACTCATAGCATTGATGAAGGATCAGGTTAACCGCCTTAATAGTCTGGAAATAAAATCAATGGCAATTCATTCTGGAATGTCGGGCGAAGAGATTGATATTGCTCTTGATAACTGTATTTACGGCGATTACAAATTTCTTTATATTTCACCTGAAAGAATTTCGACCAGGTTATTTCAGACTAGAGCCCCAAGGCTGAATGTCAACCTTGTAACTGTTGATGAAGCTCACTGTATTTCTCAATGGGGTTATGATTTCAGGCCATCTTATCTTAAAATAGCTACATTACGCGATTTTATTTCCGACAAGGTACCTTTCCTTGCACTTACTGCTTCGGCAACACCTTCTGTTTCGGAAGATATTATGAAAAAGCTTCTTTTCCGCGAAAAAAATGTCCTGAGAACCAGTTTTGAAAGGAAAAATATCTCTTATACGGTACGCACAGTTGAAGATAAGGGAACATGGCTTACCTCTGCCATTAAGAAGTTAAAGGGAAGTGGGATCGTTTATGTACGAAGCCGTAAAAAATGCAGGGAGATAGCCGAACTCCTGGTTGCAAACAGAATCAGCGCTGATTTTTACCATGCCGGACTTCCACAGGATGTGCGCGACAGAAAACAGGTTGCATGGACGGTGGGATCTACACGCGTGATAGTGGCAACAAATGCTTTTGGAATGGGTATCGACAAGGCTGAAGTCAGATTTGTAATACATTGGGAAATGCCTGATTCCATAGAAGAATATTTCCAGGAAAGCGGTAGATGCGGAAGAGATGGAAAACAAGCCTTTGCTATACTTCTGTATTCTTCTTCCGACAGGAAACATCTCGAGAATTCGGTGAAAAAAAAATTCCCTCCTGTCGATAAAATCAAGGATGTCTATGAAGCCCTGTGTAATTATCTGAGAATCCCGGAAGGCTCCGGAAAGGATATGGTGTTTGATTTCAGCATCCGCGATTTTGTTTCGAAATACCGGCTCCCCGTTATAGAGTCTTTTAACAGCCTGAGCTTTCTTCAGCGTGAAGGTTATATTGAATTCACTGAAGAAATAAACAATCCTTCAAGAATTCATTTCATTGTCGGAAGAGATGACCTGTACAAATTTCAGGTTGCAAATGAAGCTTTTGACGGTTTTATCAAGTTACTGTTAAGATCATATACCGGTATGTTCTCTGAATTTGTTGCTATTGATGAAGAATCACTGTCCAGAAAATCTGGCTTGTCAAGAGATGTGATCTATAAATTCCTGGTCAAATTGTCATCACTTGGTATTATAAAATATATCCCTGGAAAAAAGACGGCATTGGTAATTTTTACTGAAGAGCGTCTGGAAAGAAAAGCTCTCATGATCTCTCCCGATAACTATTTGGCAGTAAGAGAAAAGCATATTCACAGAGTCAATAAGATTATTGATTATGCCGATTCAAACACGCGATGCCGTTCAGTAATACTTCTGGATTATTTTGGTGAGGAATCTGATCGTTGCGGGATTTGTGATGTTTGCCGCGACAGGAATGAACTGGATTTGAGCAAATATGAATTTGATCTTATCCTTGATGAAATAAAAAGGCTGCTTACAGCAAATAAGTATAATTCATACGATCTTGTAAGCATAGTAAATTTTCCCGGTAAAAAGGTCATGAAAGTACTGAGGTGGCTTCTCGATCACAATAAAATTATCCGTGACGATAATAACCTTCTCTCATGGAGAGAACCGGATCTGTTTACAAGATAAAAATCTGATAATTATTTCTTTGTGTAAGTTCTTTATTTAACTCGCGATATCACAAAGTTTTCCGGGGTTTCCACAGAGTTCCACAGAAGAATTCGTTAAATATTAAAGTTCAGTAAGCTGAATATTTTTCCAGCTGACTTTAATACCTCCTCCGCTATGAATCTGAAGCATTATTCTGCCTTTACCCTGGCCGATTTTCTGATCTTTCAGTTCGGTCATAAGTTCTCCGTTAAGCCAGGTTGTTACCATATCTCCCTGAACTTTTATCCTCATATTGTTCCATTCGCCCATTTTGAGGATATTTTCCTTCTCATCGGGAATTTCTGCTATCCAACCGCGGCCATAGGATTCATAAATACCGCCTGTATTGTTTCCGGGAGGTGCTACTTCGACCTGCCATCCTGATACGGCGACACCGGTTTTGATATAGGAACGGATAAATATTCCACTGTTACCATTTGCAGCCTGTTTGAAATCAACAGTCAGCTCATAATCATCATAATACTTTCTTGTACCCAGATATCCGTATTCCTTGTCGGGACCACTCTCACAAAACAGTTCACCGTCCTTAACATACCATAGTTCGGTACCATAAACTTCCCATCCTGTAAGGTCTTTGCCGTTAAAGAGAGTTTCCTTCTGCGGCTTCCGGGGAAGTTCCTTTATCTTAATATTCCTGAACCAGGTTCTGCTTCCGTGATCCTGAAGTGCGATAACACCGCTGCGGGCAAGTCCGTATTCCGGAGCAAAATCCCATTTCCCGGCTTCTTTACGGGCAAACCAGTCGTCTGTCCATGCTTCAAATTCAAGAAGTTTCTGATCGTGAAGCCAGTATTCAACATGACCATTGTCGAAAACAATCTTTGATCTGTTCCAGTCTCCGACTTTAGCAAGCTTTTTTTTACTGTTATCGGGAAGGTACATTGCATAATCAGCTCCTGCCTTCTGCCACTCTTCAAGTTTGTCAGGAAACCCGATATCGTCAATAAGCTGATATTCGGGGCCTGTAACATACGGAACCTTATATTCCGGACGTTCAACTACATGGTAAAGTAATCCGCTGTTTCCTCCTTTAGCTATTTTCCAGTCGAAGGTGAGGATGAAATTGCCGTACTCTTTTTCGGATACTATATATCCGGTACTGTCACTTCCGGTTCCCAATGCTGTTAATGTCCCTTTTTCAACTTTCCAGGGAGCTGTTACAACTCCCGGTTCACCTTTGAAATCGCGCCACCCGTCAAGGGTTTTCCCGTCAAATAATAATTCCCAGCCATCGCTGATCTCTTCTTCGGTCAGTTTGTTATCAGCAGGCTTGCAGCCTGAAATCAATAATCCGGAAATCAGGATCATCAGCCATAAATAGTTTTTCTTTTTCATATTTCTGGTTTTTGTTAATTACAATATCTTTCTCAATTGCGGTGTTGCTTATGGTTAACAACTTCCGGTTTCAGACCGGTTCAGGTTATAAAAATAATATGAAAAATTTTCACAGTATTAAAATATTCAGAAATTTTAAGAACGTACATATGCTTTAATAGTCACACAGAAATTTTAAGAACGTACATATGCTTTAATAGTCACACATATTCTGTTCTATATTGAAGAGACGGGGTTTTCCATCCATTCCCATCCCCATCCCTTTGTTACAGTATAGTTACAATCCTTTACTTCTCGGCTTCAGGTTATAGGTTGATGGCTTGCTTAAATAACTCATTATCATTAAGGATTTTCGCCTATTGCTTGTCAGGTTTTTCAGAACTGAGAATCAGCTTTACCGGCCCCAGCAGACCTGAAGCAGGGTTACCTTTATACCTCGACGGAATTGTCTGATAGTGATTTGCCAGAGTATTAAATACAAGCACCTCGATTGTGTTTCCACCCTTCCTCAGATAACCTGAAATATCTGTTTTCCATGGAGGAGCAACTCTGACGCCTGCTTCTTTACCGTTTACAATTATACCTGCAGTGCCGGCGACTTTCCCCAGATCAATAATGACTTTTGATCTGGCCTGTGAAGAGGTCAGATTTAATTTAGTTTTA
>CAZPMM010000090.1:0-6856 GCA_964587405.1 uncultured Rikenellaceae bacterium | reverse complement strand
ATTTTGTATTCAAAGGTATTACATGAAAGGGAAGCAAGCCCTTCTATAACACAGAAAAATATAAACCTCAATTCCTCCCACCCTTATGATAAGAATGAAATTCCGGATAAGCAGGTATCTGCGGCAACAGCAGATAATCAAAACTTAAACACCGACAGGCTGATTGTGGCAGAATTGAATGATATAAAAATAAGTGATTTCCCCGATTTCATTTTCAATATAATTCCGGAACCTGCACCTTATGCTTTGTCAACCTCAACAATCCCATACCGTAAACCTGTATATGATGACAGAAATGGACTCACCAGGTTTCTTGCCCTGACCTTCCGCGAAAAGATACTCAGGGACGATACTAGAAGTGATGCACCCGTAAGACCATATGAAATAGCTTCAGCGGGAATAAACGGGATAAGTAGACTTTTTGGTCTCAAAATGTCACTTACAAGTACAACTGATTCAACCGGGGAACTGAAATCAATATATTTCAGCTCCAGGCTAATCAGATTTAATGCTCCTGTAAAAAAATATGAATCTGCAGAGTAACTTTTATGACAAACCAGCGTCTCAGCATCATTATAACAAATAATATGAATAAAGATTTACTTAAAATGAAAAAACTTATACTGATAATCCTTCTTGCGATTTTTCTGGTACAGGGATTCGGACAGAATACCTCTGCAGCTGGTAAAACAAGCAGTAAGAGAGCTAAGATTAGCGATACAAGCGATATAAGAAAAGTTGTGGTGGGAAAGGACCTGATAATAATTCAGGATGACAGGGAAGCAGTAAAAGTGAAAGTCGGTAAGCGAGGCATAACGATACTTGAATCTCTGGAGAAAGGCGAACCAAGGATCAGGATCAACCAATATCCTACCCCGGTTTCAATCCTGTCATTTGAAGATGAAAAAGATTACAAAGCCAAAAGAAGAAGACGTTTCACCGCACATTGGGCAGGGGCCGAATTCGGATTCAACAATTATCTTACTGAAGATATAACCACTACTCTGCCTGAAGATATTGATTACATGTCACTGCATTCCGGAAAATCATATAATTTCAATGCAAATATTGCTCAGACGAGCCTTGGGCTCACGAGAAGAATAGGCTTTGTGACCGGTCTGGGAATTAACTGGAATAACTACAGATTCGACGGCAACAATAACATATATAAGGAGGAAAACGGAATTATCGCTGAATATGATCCTGCATTATTACTGAAAAAATCAAAATTCTCAACTCTATTTTTAACTCTTCCTGTTTTACTTGAATTTCAGATACCTGCTGATCATAATCACCTCAATATAGCTGCAGGACCAATAGGCGCTGTAAAACTATATTCATACTCTAAAATGGTATTTGACAATGGTGATAAGGTAAGGTCCGAGGATGATTTCAGTCTGAATATGTTAAGATATGGCGCCACCTTGCGTATGGGTTATGAAAATTTTCAGATTTACGGCACTACCTATTTTACCCCATTGTTCAAGACCGGAAAAGCACCGGGAGGTTTTGATCTTTATCCCTTTGAGATCGGTATTGCTTTTACAATAGATTAAGGAATAAAAACCGGACAGAGTAATTAACTTTACAGTTTATTAAATCTATCCCTATGAACCTGCTATTAATCAGTAACTCAACAAATCCCGGAGAAGCATATCTCGATTATCCTAAGCATAGTATCCGTGAATTCCTTGGCCCACGGCCGGTTACAGTTCTGTTTATCCCATATGCAGCTGTAACATTCTCCTATGATATTTATGAAGAAAAAGTATCCGAGAGATTTCGTGAGATCGGACACAGGATTATATCAATACATCGTTTCAGCGATCCGCTTAAAGCTGTAAAAGAAGCAGAAGCCATTGCAACGGGCGGAGGAAACACATGGAAACTCCTTAAAAACATAAGGGAAAACAAACTTATCGGCGCCGTCAGGGAAAAAGTCGATAACGGCACGCCCTATATCGGGTGGAGTGCAGGTTCAAACGTTGCCTGCCCCACGATAATGACAACAAATGACATGCCTGTTGTACAGCCCTCTTCATTCAGAGCATTCAACCTGATCCCTTTCCAGATAAATCCTCATTATCTCGATGCAAATCCGGAAGGTCATGCAGGAGAAACACGTGAACAGAGAATCATTGAATTCATCGAAATGAACCATGATGTTTATGTTGTCGGATTACGCGAAGGAACAATGCTGGAAGTAAGGAAAGATAATATCCGTCTTATTGGCCCAAAAAAAGCCAGAATATTTAAAAAAAACCTTGTCCCGATGGAACTTGGAGATAAAGATGACTTCTCATGGCTGCTGAAAAGCAGATAATATAAGGATTCCCTCAAATAAATTAACTTTGTCCATCGTAATCCGGCTACATAAATGTTTACCGGTAAAGTGAATGAAGTTACTTTTAAAAATACTTAAGCACGCAGCCATTGTTATTGCAGGGATTATGATTGTATTGTTTATTGCTGCAAGTCTTGTACAGGATAAAGTTGCAGACATCATACTCAAATCTTTCAGTAATGATATTTCGACAAAGTTTGAGACAGGTTCAGTAAAACTGTCATTTATAAAAAAATTTCCGAAAGCGACTCTTGATCTGAAAAATGTACTTGTACATTCATCTCCGGGATTTGACAGAAAAACTTTCGGAGGCCTGGATACTGACACTCTCCTTTCGGCCAGATCCGTAATAATGGAATTCAGGATAAGGAATATAATCAATGGCAATTACACAATTGAAAGGATTGGTGTAAAAAACGGATCACTCAGAATTCTGACAGATACCTCGGGTCTGGTAAACTATGAGATAAAGGCGTTAAATCCCTCTGAGTCAGAAAACGATATGAATATAAACCTGGAAGGCATTCATCTGACAGATATCCGGGCTGTTTATGATAACCGGGCAACAAATCTGCTAATATCCGGTATTATGGAAAACGGAAGGTTGAGAAGCAAAATTGCCGGAGATAATATTGATTTTACAGGCAAAGGAGATCTGATAATTGATAATTTTTCCTTTTATAATTTCAGGATCAATAAGAACATAAATACAAAGATCAATGTTAATCTGAATAAATCGCAGAAAGAAATCCGGTTCGGAAGAAGCACAGTCGTTTTCGATAACAATACTATTAGCATGAACGGAGCCATTTCATCAAAGCATATTCTTGATCTGGCAATAAAAGGAGAAAATATTGATATTTCAAATCTAAAAAATTACCTTCCTGACAATCTTATAAAGAAAGTTTCGGCATATAATCCTGCAGGTTTATTTGAAGTGGAAGGGACAATCAGTGGAAAAGCAGCCAGAACCTCCAATCCTGAGATTAACATTATGTTTGCGCTTAAAGATGGTAAAGTAACCTACAAACCTGCATCACCTGCAATTCAGAATGTATCATTCAACGGATCATTTACAAACGGCTCCCTGAGAAACCCTCAAAGCAGTTCACTTAAGATCAATAACTTCCGGGGAAAGCTCGGATCATCAGTTTATACAGGATCGTTTACACTTTCCAATTTCAGATCTCTACGTTGTAATTTCGATCTTAACGGTATTCTCCTGCCTGCAGAGCTTTGTGAATTCTTCAATATGAAAATGATTTCCAGACCGGAAGGATCTGTGGAAATGAATCTCAGAGGAGGTGGAAAAATAGGAACTAAAAAGAAAATAATTATTACAGATCTTTTCTCAATAATAACTGAGGGAAAGCTGAAATTCAATTCCTTTGGTATGGGTTTGAATAAGGAAACAATAAGAATTGAAAATGTTACGGGGCTTATCACTGCTTCGGGCAAAATCACTGCAAAAGATCTGGATATGACATACAATGGGCAAAGGTTGAAAATCAACGGTACTTTTACCGGACTTCCCCAATGGATTGCAGGGGATAATGTGACATTTCAAGCATCGGGGTCCCTGATTGCCAACAGTCTTATAGCCGATTCATTTTTACCCAAAAAGACAACAGCATACAATGATCCGGGGAAAAAACAACCATTTTCCCTTCCCGGAGATGTTGTACTTGATATGAACTTCAATATCGGGAACCTTAAATATAAGACTTTTGAAGCCAGTAATGTTAGCGGAACCATGACATACAAACCCCGGGTCATGAATTTTAATAATCTGAATATTAATTATTTGGATGGATTCATCTCAGGTGATGGTTTCTTTTTACAGAATGCTGATAAATCACATTTACTGAAAGGATCTTTCAGTCTCAGAAGAATAAATGTTAATAAAGCTTTCAATGTATTTAATAATTTCGGACAAAGTTTTATCAGGCACGAAAATCTTGAAGGCATACTTTCAGGATCTCTTAAGATTCTTATACCCATGAACCGCGAGCTTAAACCTTCGGTAAAGTCAATGACAGCTGAAGGGAAATACATTCTTGAAAAGGGGGCGCTCGTTAATTTTGAACCGGTGAAAAAGCTTTCTGAATTTATTGATATATCAGAACTTGAGAATATCCGTTTTGAAGAACTTGCCAATGATTTCTTCATAAGGAATAATTTATTGTATATTCCGCAGATGGATGTAAGATCAACAGCAGCAGATTTGTCAATCAACGGAAGGCATGGGTTTGATAATAATTATGAATATCATATAAAAATCCTTCTTTCTCAAATACTTAGCAAAAAAATTCCAAAACCGAAACCCCGTTCTACTGAATTCGGGGCAATACAGGATGACGGACTGGGAAGGACATCCCTTTTACTGAAGATAGAAAACAAGGGTGATGAAGTAAAAGTTAGCTATGATGTTAAAGCAGCGGGATCTCAGATAAGGAATGAAATAAAAAAGGAAAAGCAATCACTTAAGACAATACTGAATGAGGAATATGGCTGGTTCAGTAATGATACCACAGCACCAGTCAAATCTTCAGGATCGGGAACTCCCAGGATTAAAGTAACATGGGAAGAAACTGACACTGCTAAATTAAAAAGTGAAGAGCCTCCTGCCACCAGACAGGATTTTAAATTAAAAAATCTTTTCAGGAAAAAATAATTATTCTGAATACTTACCGTCATAGAAAACCCTGGATGCTTTTCCTGTTCCTGTTTGCCATTCTTTCAGGTTCAGGATCTCTTATTTACACCCGTTATCTTGTTGAAATACTGAAAAACGAAGAGAGAAAGAAAGTTGAGCTCTGGGCTGAAGCGACAAGGCGTATTACTCTTGCCGATCCCGGTCAGGATATAGATTTTCTTTCCACAATAATAGAGAAAAATATTACCATACCGGTAATTCTTACCGATGAGGCCGATAGTATAATAAGCTCCATTAATTTTGATGAGAAGAAGATTTGCAATATAGGATATCTTCAGTCGCAGGTCCAGAAGATCCGCAGGAAAAACATACCGATTGAAATCGACCTTGGTGATAACTATATAAACCATATATATTACAAAGACAGCATTATACTAACACAACTAACTTATTATCCTTACATACAGACTGGAATAATAATACTCTTCATTCTTGTTGCTTTTCTTGCTTTCCAGGCTTCAAGGAAAGCAGAAAACAACCAGGTATGGGTAAGCATGTCAAAAGAGACTGCCCACCAACTCGGAACACCTGTTTCATCACTGGCAGGATGGGTTGAAATACTTCAACAGAATTATCCTGAATTGTCAATGTCGAGAGAAATTTCCCTTGATGTTGAAAGGCTCGAAAAGATTACCGAAAGATTCTCAAGAATAGGTTCCCGTCCTTCTCTTAAAGATGAAAATCTTACAGGTATAATACTTGGAACCATTGATTATCTGAAATCAAGGACTTCCTCAAAGGTGAGTTTTATTTTCGATTTCGACAGTAATAAAGCTGTAATACTACCACTGAATGCTGCACTGTTTGAATGGGTTATTGAAAATATTTCCAAAAATTCAATTGATGCAATGGAAGGTAACGGTATAATCACGTATAATATCAGTGAAACGGAAAACAATGTCATGGTTGATATTTCGGATACCGGAAAAGGAATTCCAAAAAGAGTTTTCAAGAAAATTTTCAGTCCTGGTTATACTACCAAACAAAGAGGTTGGGGACTTGGTCTTTCCCTTACCAAAAGGATAATAGGGGAATTTCACAACGGAAAAGTATATGTAAGGCATTCGGAACCAGGGATAGGTTCTTCAATAAGAATAGTACTTAATAAATGAATTATGTGAATTCCTTTTACCGGCAATACTTTGAATATATCTTGTCTACGCTTTGATTTTTCACATTACCTTAACACTGAATAATGAAAAGGAATGAAATTGAAATTACAGCTCCTGTAGGTTCGTGGGAATCACTTATGGCCGCTGTCAGGGGGGGAGCCGATTCAGTTTATTTCGGGACGGGAGAACTCAATATGAGAGCTAAATCGTCTTTCAATTTTCAAACGGATGATCTCCCCAGAATTGCATCAATCTGCCGTGAAAACGGTCTGAAAAGCTATATCACTCTCAATGTTGTAATATACGACCATGAAAAGGAACAGATGAGAAGAATAATTGATTCAGCTGTAAGTAATGGAATCAATGCGGTAATTGCTTCAGATATTTCAGCAATTGATTATGCTTTCAGGAGCGGAATTGAAGTACACTTATCAACCCAGCTGAATATTTCCAATACTGATGCGCTCAGGTTTTATTCCCGATATGGAGATGTGGTAGTTCTTGCAAGAGAACTTGATCTTAACCAGGTAAAAAAGATTTATGATTCAATTATAAAAGATGATATACGGGGACCAAAAGGAGACCTTGTAAGAATAGAAATGTTTGCTCACGGGGCTCTCTGTATGGCAATCTCAGGTAAATGCTACCTAAGCCTTCATGAAAACAATAAATCAGCCAACCGCG
>CAZPMM010000089.1:0-6884 GCA_964587405.1 uncultured Rikenellaceae bacterium | reverse complement strand
ATAGACAACCGTTTTGCCCTCAACATTCTCCCTTGAAAAATTATAAGGTGAATTACCCAGATCTGCAAAGTCAAGAATTATTCCATTGCGTTCTGCAGCCACTAAAAACCCTCTTTTTTTGTACTCCCTTGCTTCGTCAATACCTGCAACAGGTATCATAGCAACAGCCCCGTTCTCAAATGCAGTGCATATAGATGAAGTAGCCCTCAGTATATCTATTATCACAACAATCGAATCTGTGTGAAGTTCAGGCTTATATAATGAAGGAGAAAAACATGTCTCAAGTATTCTTTTTTTCATTGGTCTTTAATATCAGGTTCAAAGGTTCAACAGTTCAGTTGCACAACGGCGCAGAGGTTAAATGGTGCAACAGTTCATAAGGTTGCAATATCTTCATTTAATGAAAGGCGGATTAACAACCTTTGCCCTGAGATCCTTGTTTCTGATCCTGATAAATATCTCAGTATCAGGTTTCCAAAATCCCTTTGCAAGGTAACCCATTCCTATACCCTGTTTCAGTACGGGCGACATGGTGCCGGAAGTGACTTCTCCGATAATATTACCTGATGCATCGGTTATTTCGTAATGTTGTCTGGGGATTCCCCTGTCCAGCAAAATAAAACATTTAAGACGTTTTTCAACTCCTTCGTTTTTTTGTTTCAGCAGAAGATTTTTATCAATGAAATTTTTAGAATCGGAGAATTTTGTAATCCAGCCGAGGCCTGCCTCAATGGGAGAGGTTTCATCGTTTATATCATTACCATACAGACAATACCCCATTTCAAGCCTGAGAGTATCACGTGCACCCAGACCGGTCGGCTTAATGCCAAATTCCTTTCCTGCTTCAAATATTGCATTCCACAAGGAGAGGCCATCTTCATTCCTGACATATATTTCACATCCACCTGCTCCTGTATAACCGGTTATTGAAAGAAGGGCATTACTAATACCTGCTATTTCCGTTTCTACGAATGTATAAAACTCCATATCTTTCACCGGAAAATCCACAAGCTTTCCCACGATCTGCATGGCCAGAGGTCCCTGAATTGCCAACTGGGCAATATCGCCGGAAACATTAACAAGATCTTTTCCGGGTACAATACCAAATTCCCCAGCATTCTGCACGCACCAGTTCCAGTCTTTTTCCGTATTTGCAGCATTGACAACCAGAAGGTATTTTTCCCGGTTATACTGATAAACAAGCAGATCATCCACTATACCTCCTTTACCATTGGGAAAGCATGAGTATTGCACTTTCCCGTCATAAAGAGCAGATACATCGTTTGAAGTTATATACTGCAGATAATCTAATGCATTGGGCCGGTGATATAAAATTCACCCATATGAGATACATCAAAAACTCCTGCCCTCTCCCTTACATTGACATGTTCATCACTAATACCTGAAAATTCAAGCGGCATATTATAACCTGCAAAAGGTATCATCCTGGCACCAGCTGCCTGGTGAATTGCTGTAAACGGGGTATTTTTCATTTCTTATAATTCCAATATTTTAAATTCCACTTATCTGTATCTGGTTCCGGGTTCAACAGTTTTATTGTCGGCGACAGGCTGCAAAAGTCCATATCTCCTGAATTCCAGACAACCGGTATCTACATCCTGTATGAATAAGATAATAAACAACTGCCTTAGTCTGATAATGTGCCAGTTTCGAATTCAGGGCAAGGCTGCCGCTATCATCTGTATGCCGCTGACCTCAACATGCATATGTGCATTTTCCCCAAATATGCAAAACATACGGTCATGATCGGTAAAGGTAAATAAAATAATATTTCATAAATTACAGTTTTTCATCTCTTAAATTTAGTATTTATTTGAAGTTTACAAAAAACAGGTCAAAATCAATGTAAAACGTCATTTATTATTCTTTCCAGAAGTTGCTCTTAAACAGCCATGAGGTGAGTACGATAAAAAAGTGAAAAAAGAAGCGGATTAATGAAAGGTATATTTGGATAAACAGTTAAATTTTAAATTTATTCTAATTTCAACCGTGCAACGGGTCTGTTTTAGACAAAATTTATCTTATATTTGTAACTGTCATAATCTGTAAATTTTATAAAATTGTCTGATCACATGAATTATGTTTACATTCACCCTGAATACCTGGATTCGGTATCATCAGGAGATGCCGATATTGTAAAAGAACTGGTTGATCTGTTCAAAGCCCAAGTTGATGATACTGAAAAGGAAATGAGAGTCCTTCTTCAGAAAAAAGACTATAATTCCCTGGGCCTGCTTGCACACAAAGCTAAATCATCAGTATTGATAATGGGGATGAATGATCTGGGAGCACTTCTGAAAACCTTTGAATTACAGGCAAGAGAAGGAATTGAATCAGATAAATATGAGTCATATATAAACAGGTTTGCCCATGATACCTGTGAAGCTGTAAAAGAGCTCGATGATCTAGTACATAAAAGATTTAATAAAAATGAATGATAAAAACTGACAGTCAGGGCAGGATTGACAGGATAGCCGCACAAACATTCGATATCTTTGACAATCTGGAAAACTGTACAGGTCATTCATAATTTAGCCGGAAATTTCACTTTGCTTCTTTATCTCCGAACTGAATTCCAGTTTATCATTCTTTACAGATATTTTAACCACTGAGTCTTTAGTTATATTGCCTGCAATAAGTTCCTTAGACAGTTCATTTACTATCTCTTTTTGTATCAAGCGCTTAACCGGTCTGGCTCCTAACTGGGGATCAAATCCGTGATCTGCAATCCATTGTACGACCTGATCTGTGAATTCAAGCTCCATATTATATCCAGAAAGGAGTTTTCTCAGGTTGTTCAGCTGGATTTTCACTATACTTTTGATTTGATCAATATCCAGCGGACGGAACATTACGATTTCGTCAATCCTGTTAAGGAATTCCGGTCTGAGTGATTTTCTCAGCAGTCCAAAAATATCATTTCTCAGCTCATCTTCTTCTTTTTGAGACATTTTATTATTCCAATGTTCCATTCTGTCACGGATTATATCTGATCCGATATTTGATGTCATGATAATTATTACATTTCTGAAAT
The DNA here is from genome assembly GCA_964587405.1 of uncultured Rikenellaceae bacterium. Taxonomy (GTDB): domain Bacteria; phylum Bacteroidota; class Bacteroidia; order Bacteroidales; family VadinHA17; genus LD21. The sequence continues at coordinate 3,829 of CAZPMM010000089.1, read as the reverse complement.
TCACTGTTCTCCCCTTGTTATCTGTGAGCCTTCCGTCATCAAGTACCTGCAGGAGCAGGTTAAAAAGGTCGGGGTGAGCTTTTTCAATTTCATCAAGCAATACCACCGAATATGGTTTATGTCTTACAGCTTCGGTAAGCTGGCCTCCTTCATCATATCCGACATATCCCGGAGGAGCTCCGATGAGCCTTGATACGGAATGTCGTTCCTGATATTCCGACATATCTATACGTGTCAAAAGATTTTCATCGTTGAACAGGAATTCAGCAAGAGCCCGAGCTAGTTCTGTTTTTCCCACGCCCGTTGTACCTAAGAAAATAAATGATCCGACAGGTTTTTTCTGATCCTTCAGGCCTGCTCTTGATCGTCTAACTGCATCGGAAACTGCCCGGATTGCTTCATCCTGACCAACTACTCTTTTATGCAGTTCATCTTCAAGTCTTAAGAGTTTTTCTCTTTCGCTTTCGAGCATTCTTGTAACAGGTATTCCTGTCCATTTTAGAGACTATCTCAGCTATATCCTCCGACCTTACTTCCTCCCTGACAAGAGATCCTTTCTTTCTCTTGTCACCCACCTGTTCTTTTAATGCAGCAATTTCTCGTTCGAGCTTTGAAATTTTTCCGTATCTTATTTCCGCAACCTTTCCGTAATCACCGGCATGTTCAGCCTGTGATGCTTCGAACTTAAGAGATTCTATTTCTTCCTTTTTTAACTGTACCTTATTGATCATTTCTTTTTCGGAACTCCATGCAGCATTCAGTTCGTTCCGCCTTGACTGCATTTCGGCAAGTTCTTTTGCTATAATCTCTTCCTTATCCTTATCTCCGTCTCTTCGTACAGCTTCTTTTTCAATTTCAAGCCTTGTTATGGTCCTGTTGGCTTCATCAATCTCATCAGGAACGGAATTCATCTCCAGCCTGAGCCTTGATGCCGCTTCGTCGATGAGATCGATTGCCTTATCGGGAAGAAACCTGTCTGTGATATAGCGGGTTGAAAGATCGACAGCTGCAATAATTGCTTCATCTCTTATGATTACTTTATGATGGGTCTCATATTTTTCACGTATTCCTCTCAGTATTGAAATTGTATTTTCTCTGTCAGGTTCATCGACCATAACCACCTGAAATCTTCTTTCAAGGGCCTTATCTTTTTCAAAATATTTCTGGTATTCATTTAAAGTTGTAGCTCCAATAGCTCTCAGTTCTCCTCTAGCAAGGGCAGGTTTAAGAATATTTGCAGCATCCATTGCGCCTTCGGTTTTCCCTGCTCCAACCAGAGTATGTATTTCATCAATAAAGAGGACTATTTCTCCATTGGAATTTATTACCTCATTAACAACTGATTTCAGACGTTCTTCAAATTCTCCCTTATACTTGGCACCAGCTATCAGGGCACCCATATCCAGCGAATAGATTATCTTGGATTTAAGGTCTTCAGGAATATCTCCCCTGACGATCCTGTGAGCTATTCCTTCAGCAATTGCTGTTTTCCCGACACCCGGTTCTCCAATCAAAAGCGGATTATTCTTTGTTCTCCGTTCAAGTATCTGAAGTATCCTTCTTATCTCATCATCGCGTCCCACAACAGGATCAAGCTTACCTGAACGGGCACGTTCATTCAGATTCACTGCATAGCGTTCAAGAGAATTGAAAGTATCATCGGATGTCTGATTATTAACCTTTGCACCTTTTCGCAGTTCTCCGATTGCGGATAGAAGTCCTTTAGAAGTGACACCGTGATCTTTTAATATTCCTGCACTCTCGTCACCGGTTGATAGAACACCAAGTAACAGATGCTCGGGTGTCACGAATTTGTCTTTCATTGATGAGGCATGATCACCTGCTTTTCTGAATGCCTCTGAAAGGTTTGTTGAAATATATGCTTCTGCACCCGTTACTTTTGGATATGAATGAATAAGTCTGTCGATATCACGGCTTATAAGTCTGACATCAATACCCATTTTCCCAAAAAGGAAATCAGTAATATTCTCAGCCTCATTCATTATACCCTTGAGTAAATGTGAGCATTCGACAGCCTGCTGTCCTTTCCCCGTGGCAATGTTAAAGGCTTTCTGAACCGATTCCTGGGCTTTTAATGTGAAATTACTGAAATTCATAAATTATATTTTTCCTATACCTCTCAAATAAATTGCCAGTGAAAAACAGCAGTCTTTTTGACATCTTTTCTGCAATTAATTATGCCAAAATGACACTCATCCAATAGAAAGCACTACAATCCATTTTCAAATTAGTAAAGCTTCAGGTGTAACCCTGCCATAAAATCTTCGTTTAAAAGGAAGAAGTCAGTAAATCATAGTTATACAATATAAATATGTCTCTACCTGAATGAGTGAAAAGATACTTGAAATACTCATGCAGTTGTTTGCAATAATTGCCGGTCCTCAGGCTGACGATAGTGAAAGGCGGAGAATGGTGGAATCATATCTGTACAGACTAATAAGCCAGGAGTTTGTAAAAAAGTATATTAATAAATATGATGATGCATACGAGGAAGCAAAAAAACGTCTTGAAAGAGTGAGTCCTAAGCGCCGGGAAGGAGCTATTGCGATAAGAATATGGAGATTATGTGCAGAGATTAATGAACAGGGAAGGCTCGACCATGAGCAAAGGATCTTTGTTGTATTACAGGCGCTTGAATTCTGCAAATCGGGCGACAAAGAAATAAACGAAATGGAGCTTGGATTTATAAGGACCCTTGCAGAAGGACTTAATATAAAGAAAAATGAGTATAATCTGATTGAACTATTCGTCCTGACACCTCTTGTAAGCATTCCTGATTCACCTAATTTACTGCTTATCGACGGTAATAATAACTCTAATCTTAAGGAAACCAAACATATATACAAAGAACTTTTAAAAGGTCAGATATGGATTCTTTATATCCCCTCAGTTAATGTTTATTTCCTGCGATACAAAGGTTCAGGCGAATTGTCAATGAGTGTCCAGTTACTTCGCGAAGACAAGGTTTACCCGTTCAGCGAGGGTTCTTCGATCAGGTGTTATAAAATAAAACCCATTTATTACTGGGATGTTACCATGCAGTTCCTGATGGAAGACTTTCAGTCATCAAGAGTGGTTTACGAGGTAAAAAACCTTGAATACCGGTTCAGGAGCGGTGATGTAGGTATTCATCATATGAGCTTTAAAACTGAATCGGGAAGGATGGTTGGTATTATGGGAGCCAGTGGTGCAGGCAAATCAACACTGCTTAGTGTTCTGAACGGATCCGATCAGCCTTCTGACGGAGAAGTTCTTATCAACGGAATAAATATTTATTCTGAAAAAGACAAGATCAAAGGGCTTATCGGATATGTATCCCAGGACGATCTGCTTATAGAGGAACTTACAGTCTTTGAAAACCTTTTTTACAATGCAAAGCTATGTTTCGGGGATCTGAAAGATGAAGAAATAATAAAAAAAGTTGATAATGTCCTGAAGAATCTCGGTCTCTATGAAATCAGAAACATGAAGGTTGGAACACCGCTGAACAAAAAGATCAGTGGTGGACAAAGGAAAAGGCTGAATATTTCACTTGAACTGATACGCGAGCCGTCGATATTGTTTCTTGATGAACCCACATCAGGGTTATCATCCCGTGATTCGGAAAACATACTTGACCTGCTTAAGGATCTTACACGTAAAGGGAAATTACTTTTCATTGTTATTCATCAGCCCTCATCCGACATTTTCAAGATGTTTGACAAGCTGATTGTCCTTGATACCGGCGGATATCCTGTTTATGACGGGAATCCCGTAGAATCAATAGACTATTTCAAGAAGAAAATTGAACAGACCAACTATAATGCAA
>CAZPMM010000088.1:0-6933 GCA_964587405.1 uncultured Rikenellaceae bacterium | reverse complement strand
GCTTGTAGGTACAATAGGTGTACGCTTCAATAATTTTGCAATGAAGAATTTCTTTAAACTGAAGGAATGGAGACCTTATCCTTCAGGCGACGGGCAATCACTAAGCATCAGAGCTCAATCGAACGGAAGAATATACCAGTCATATTCAATATCCTTCATGGAACCATGGCTTGGAGGGAAAAGGGCAAACTCTTTCTCTGTTTCTGTCTACAGATCCCTGATGACAAACGGAAAGAAAAAAGGAGCTGATGGACGCCAGTCAATGATAATTGATGGTGCATCAATCGGACTGGGGAAAAGACTCGAATGGCCTGATGACTATTTTTCAATATATGGTGAATTCAGTTATCAGAAATATAATCTTAATAATTATAACTATTACCAGTTCCTGTTCGAGAACGGTGAATCGAACCTTTTGAGCTTTACAGCCAGACTTCAGAGATTTTCTGTCGGCCCTAACATAATATATCCCAGAAGCGGATCATCCTATACTATCTCACTTCAGGCAACACCTCCCTATACATATATTTCTGGAAAAAATATGGTGGGATTAACTGATGAAGAAAAATATAAATGGATAGAATTTCACAAGTGGACCTTCAAATCAGAGAATTACTTTCCGCTTACAAGAAACGACAAGCTTGTACTGAGTGCACGATTTGCATTCGGATATCTTGGTCATTACAACAGGGATATCGGACCTTCTCCCTTTGAATCATTCAGCGTGGGAGGTGATGGTATGACTGGTTACAGTTTCTATGGGCGGGAAATAATAGCTCTGCGTGGTTATACCAACCAGTCACTTACACCGACAGCTCCCAACGGAGCTCCTGTCGGGAATGTTTACTCAAAGATGACCTTTGAAGTAAGATATCCCATATCTCTCAATCAACAGGCAACAATATACGGTCTGGCATTTCTCGAAGCGGGAAGGGCATGGAACAAATTGAGGGAGTATAATCCATTCAAAATGAACAGAGCTGCCGGTATCGGACTGAGAGCCAATCTTCCGATGTTCGGACTGCTTGGGATTGACTGGGGCTATGGTTTTGACGAGGTCCCGGATCCCGCAAGATTCAGTAATGCAAATAAATCACAATTCCATTTTGTTATAGGTCAACAGTTTTAATAGTATGTTAATAATTACAGTCATGAAGAAAACAAGTTTTATTATAGGAATACTGCTTCTGACATCAGCCATGGCTGTTGCACAGAAATATGCATTTGTGGATACTGAATACATCAGGAAAAATATTCCGGCATTTACAACTGCACAGGAACAACTTGATAATCTTTCAAAAAAATGGGAGAAAGAAGTTGCTGATGGTTATGCAGTGGTTGAACAGTTGTATAAATCATATCAGAATGAAGCTCCTCTCCTTTCTCAGGATATGAAAATAAAGAGGGAAGAAGCTATTATAAATAAGGAAAAGGAAATGAAAGAACTTCAGAATAAGTATTTTGGTATGGAAGGCGAATTGTTTAAAAAGAGGGAAGAACTGGTTAAACCTATCCAGGATGAAATACTCAAAGCCATTAAGGATATCGCTGTGGAAGGAAGTTATGCAGTGATTTTTGACTCTGCATCGGGAGGTAATATACTTTTTGCAAATCCGAAATTTGATATAAGCGATCAGGTACTTGAGAAATTAGGTTTTAAGAATTAAATAACTACTTTTGCATTTGTTAAAAATTAATACACAATATAGTAATGAAAAAACTTATAGGAATAGCGGCTCTTGTTGTTTTTATGATTTCTGCCGGTCAGGCTCAGAATTTGAAATTCGGACATATTAACAGCGATGAACTGATAAGAGCTTTACCGGAATTTGATTCGGCTAATGCCAAACTTGAAAAATTCCGTCAGGAACTGGTTAATAACCTTGAGATCATGTCGGTTGAACTCAACAATAAAAGTGATGCTTTTAACAAGGAAAGTAAAAACCTCACTGATATTGTCCGGCAGACGAAAGAACAGGAACTGATTGATCTTAACAGGAGAATTCAGGAATTCCAGGTTAATGCACAGGAACAGCTTCAGAACAAACAGATTGAATTATTTCAGCCTATATATAACAAGGCAGATAAAGCAATTAAGGATGTGGGTAAGGAAAACGGATTCGTATATGTCTTTGATATAGCAAAAGGTTCACTTCTCTATTTTGATGAGGCTAAAAGTACTAATGTAATGGCACTTGCCAAGGCGAAACTTGGACTGAAATAAATTATCAATATATAATACTGACCATCCGCATTATGACGGGTGGTCTTTTTTTAATATTAAGTCAGAGTGAAAAACCAGCCAATAGGTATTTTTGATTCAGGTGTGGGAGGCCTTACGGTTGCACAATCTATTAAACAGATATTACCAGGTGAAAGTCTTATTTATTTTGGTGACACAGCCCATCTTCCCTACGGGGATAAATCGGCCGAATCGATAAAGAATTATTCAAGAAAGATAACCGAATTTCTTCTTGAGTATGGTTCCAAGGTGGTCCTGGTAGCATGTAACTCCGCTTCAGCATCTGCATTTGATGCACTCAGGGATGAATATGGAGACCGGACCATACTTATTGATGTTATTGATCCGGTTGTTGATTACCTGAGTACCCGTAATTATTCAAAAATAGGTGTAATAGGAACCAAGAGAACAATCGGTTCGGGAACATATGAAAACAAAATAAAGATCAAATCCCCCTCAACTTCTGTGGTATCACTTGCTACACCGCTTCTGGCTCCGATGATAGAGGAAGGATTTATATTCGATGATATCAGCAATGCCATAATAAGGGCATATCTTTCAGATTATTCACTCGAAGATATTCAGGCTCTGATACTTGGCTGTACTCATTATCCTATCATACGAAACCAGATAAATAAGTTTTTCAGTTTCAATATTGAGATTATCGATTCGGGAAAACCGGTTTCTCTTATCCTGAAGGATCATCTTGAAAAAAACCATCTTTTAAATGATTCTGATAAAGTGAATGACCGGTTTTTCGTATCCGATTATACACCCTTCTTTGAAAAAATTGCCAGAATGTTTTTCGACGGGAATATCAACCTAAAAAAGGCTGATATCTGGAAATAATTATATAATAACTTCAACGAACTGATACTCAGTGCTTAAGTAATGTGAGGTCTCCCATTTTTGTAAATGCTTCTCCGTTTATGAAATTGCCCCTGACTTTCCATATATAGACCCCCGGATGACATACCCGGCCGTTATAATAGCCATCCCAGCCATTGTTTATATCATTGCTTTCAAAAACCTTAATTCCCCGTTTACTGAAAATTTTCAGTTGATATTCAACAACACCGGATGAAACAGGGTGAAATATGCTTGCGGCCTCATCACTTGAAGCCGAATAAATGCCTCCCTGGCGTCCATTCTGATCAGGTAAAAAGGCATTGGGAAATCTGATATAATTTTCTGATAACTTAAAAGGATTGATGACAACAGTAGTATCCGTACAACCTTCTTTTGAAGTAACTATCAGACTGATATTATAATCACCTGATTCACTGTAAACATGAACCGGTTCGAAAAGTTCTGATGTGTTACCATCGCCAAAAAGCCATTTATATTCCACTGCATTTGTAGAATAGTTCACGAGGGTTATCTTATTATTATTATCTGATAAACTTTCATCTCCTACCGTAATTTGAAAGCGTGCAACAGGTCCGGGAAAAACAGTTATGATACAGGTTGAAACAGAATACAGTTCATCTGAATTATATGCAAGTAGTGTGACCTTATACTCCCCTGGCATATCATATATCCATACAGGACTGATTTCATCAGATACTCCGCCGTCACCGAATGTCCATCTGCATCTGTCAAAAGAGCCTTCTTCGGCCTGAAAGCAGACTTTCAAAGGGCAACAACCTTTTGTAACAGAGGCTTTTATCACACCAGAAGCTGGAAATATGCTTCTGAGTTTATTACTTTCATGATCTGTTTTCCATATCAGGCCATTTTTGAATGCCGCATCCAATAATTCAGTTTCTAACGGAATATTATGAATTCTTTCATGAGTTTTTCCGGAAATCTCATCAGTTTCCTGTATGTCACCGATCGTTGCTTTAATCTCTATCTTTCTTTTATCTGTTTTACCAATAATTAAGTTGTCAGCAGATGTAAAATCAGGCTCATGGTGATCCGTTATTGAGCTGATACTTAAGACTTCAGGATCAGAATCCGGGAGAGAGTGCCGTTCCTTATCTGCTGTTCCGGGAGTCAGAAAAAATATCAGAGCAGCAGTACATACCGTCGCGATAATGCCTGCATACCATATATTAAAACGAAAGAAATCAAAATGAAGGAATTCTTTCACAACCAGTCTGCGGAAAAGCTCTTCCTCCATAGCCGGAGAAGGAATGATCTCAGCATTATCAAGCTTTTGCCTGAACAGCTCCCTCAGAATTTTGTCTTCCTTCTTTTTTTTCACTTATTTGCAACCAAAATTTCAATGGCTGTCCGCCGGATAATTAACTTTCAAAGTCCTTAGTTTTTCCAGTTTATCCCTTATGACTGCTTTTGCCCTGCTATACTGAGACTTTGAGGTGTTTGTATCAATCTCCAGTATCTTTGCGATCTCCTTATGCTTATATCCTTCTATGGCATAAAGATTGAAAACCATCCTGTAACCGGCAGATAGATCATTAAGTACTTTATACAGTTCATCAGATGTAAAAAAGTCCTCCTCAAAACAGGAACCTCCGGTCTCGGATAACGCAAATTCATCAATATCAATATTATACCTGAATTTTAGGTTTTTATGATAATGAGTGATGGCAGTGTTTACTGCAACTTTTCTCAACCAGCCTATAAAAGAACCTGTCCCATTAAATTCCTTAATGTTGAAGTATATCTTCAGTAAACATTCCTGCAGTATATCTTCTGCCTCAGCCCTGTCAGTAGCAAACCTGAGACAAATACCCAGAAGGAACCGTGAGTACTTGTCATACAGCATTTTCTGAGCCTTACGGTCATGCCTGGCACAACCACTTATGATCTGCTGGTCGCTAATCATAGACTGAGAACAATTTTAAGACAAGTCCGTAGTAAAAATGGTTGCATTGTCTTAATAATAATTCCAAATGAAAAAATTGACTTTCCTTTTTTGTATACGATGACAAAGGTCATCAAAAATTAATTTAATTCAACCTTATATTAGTGATGAAAAATTAACAATTATCAACAATGTTCCTGTCATGTTCAATAAATTAATAGCCTCGTTATTACCTTATATGCCTCAAAAGTTCCCTCACATATGTACGAATTCCAGATGCTTTATGGCGTAACTCCAAAATTAAGACAAGGCATTGTGGATAAAGGATATATAATGAGAGTCATGTGCCTTTCGGAGAAAAATGGTTCGGCTATTCGACCCGCAGGCTGAAGGAAAATCCTAAAATGGCAAGCCATATCATCATGGTTATCTTTATAAAAGGTTGAGATTGCCCTTAACCTGTAGCCAACCGAAGCAACGGTAGGGAGGATAGAGGTAAGAGAGGGTGATGGCAAGCCCCGAATCAGGGAATTCAGTTTTTGACGTAGGTTTCAAGATATTTTTTATAAATCATATTCAATTCATAATCAGAGAGACTTGGCGTAATAGCGGGAGGCTTGGGAGGGAAACCGTTTATCAGCAGATACATTGCTGGAATGATCATGAAAGGACTTAATCCGACAATCTGATCAGAAGGGATCTGACCTTTGGAATATACTTCTGCCCTGCGTTTCTGTTGCAGAAATTGATAATTTATATCAGGATCTCCCAGCCTGTTCCCGGTAATCTTTGCCTGATGAGCAGATAGCTCCAGATTATACCTGGCATTTTCATTTATAGGATCGGGCTCAGAGGCCGGCCGTAGCAGATCAAATTTCAGAGTCCGTAATCTGGGAACAATTACTATTTCATCTATCGACAGAGTATCTGTTTTCATATAGATACCTGTTATGAATTCATTTCCCTTAAGCGTATCGCTTATATGCAATACTGCAGTTTTATAACCCAGCATTCTGAACCTGACTGTATCGAACCTGCTGACATAAAATGCAAATTTCCCTTCATTGTCACTTATCGATGAAAAAGTACTGTTAATTATTATTTGCGATCCGGCAATGGGTATTCTGGTCTCTGCATCCATTACGATCCCGTGAAAAAGTATATTATTCACCGGTTTCTGTGCGGATACGATTCGGATCATTATAAGAAAAAACAACAATCCACATAAATACTTTTTAATTTTAAGTATCATAATCAGAATCTGATAATCAGTTCACTCAATGGTCTTTTTGGGACATGGTGATTATCATTCTCGTCCCTCCAGTATCTGACATCACCGTCTTTTATCTCATCAACGATAACATTTTCAGCAGGTTTCCCGAGAGCCAGCACCAGAAGTATTTCAAATCTTTCCGGAATGTTAAGTTCCTTCCGCAGAAGCTCCTTTTTTATGGAAGCTATCATACATCCTCCGAAGCCTGCTTCAGTGGCTCCAAGCATAATGCTCTGGGCAGCAATACCGTGATCGACACCAAAAGATTCGAAAACGGATCTGTCACCCAGTATGATAATGTATGCTGAAGGCCTTTCTCCTGGCCCCGGCCCCTCCCAATCCTTCAGATAAGCCGCCCATATCAGAGATGGGAATACTCTTTCACATTCATCCGGTGAACTCATGATCATGAATTTCAGAGGTTGACGATTTGCTCCCGATGCTGACATCCTTGCCAGATCAACAAGCTTTTCCAGTGTATCATAACTAATGTTCACAGACTCATCAAAACGTCTGAAAGATCGCGTCCTGAAAACAAGATCTCCGATTTGCATATAAAAAAACTTTTAAATTTTATTAGTCAAAATACCACTACCAAGGCAGTCTGATAATATTACAACAAATTTAATCATTCCTGATGTTATA
>CAZPMM010000087.1:0-6935 GCA_964587405.1 uncultured Rikenellaceae bacterium | reverse complement strand
TTGAAAATTATATTCATTATGTGTTTGCGTTTGAATTCAATCATGTGGGTTTCATTTTATGAGATTTTTTCTTTGAATTATTTGTTTTAGGTGTTTTAAAAATGTTTAAAAAATCTGATAATTCTGTAAAATACTAATAATAACTGTTATTTTTGCAACATTTTATTTAAATTCAGGGTTTATTATTAATAATATTGAAAAATATAACTCCGAAATTCAGCAGGGTTGCTATAAAGGTAGGGAGCAATGTTATAGCAAAAGAGGACGGATCTTTGAATACAAGCCGCATGTTGCGTATTGTTGAAGAGATTGCGATCCTTCATAAAAATGGTATTGAAGTAATTCTTATAACATCAGGTGCGGTTGCAGCCGGACGCAGTGAAATAAATCCGTCAAAAAAGACAGGTATTATAGCGGCACGTCAAATCTGGGCTGCCATAGGTCAGGTAAAACTAATGGGAACCTATCAGTTCCTGTTCAGCAAATATGGAATTCCGTCCGGACAGCTTCTTGCAACAAAGGACAGCTTCAGAGACAGGATGCATTATCTGAACATGAAAAACTGTATTTCTGCGATGCTCGATAATAAAGTAGTACCTGTGGTAAATGAAAATGATACCATTTCAATAACAGAGCTTATGTTCACTGATAATGATGAATTATCGGGAATGATATCTTCGATGATGAATTGCGGTTCTCTGATTATCCTTTCAAATGTGGATGGTATATATGCCGGAATTCCGGGAAATGCCAGTTCAAAGCTGATAAGGGAAGTCAATGGAAATATCGATGATCTGAGCCAGTATATAAATACATCTAAATCGGGATTCGGCAGAGGAGGTATGCTAACGAAATGTACTATTGCCAGAGAAATAGCGTCGGAAGGGATCGATGTTTACATTGCCAATGGCACACGCGACTCAATAATAACGGATATAATCCGCGAGAAAGATGTTCCCTGTACAAGATTTATTGCTGCTGATAAAAAGAAGACGGGGGTCAAAAAATGGCTTTCCCACTCAGAAACTTTCGCAAGGGGCATAGTATATATCAACAAGGGTGCAAAAGAAGCATTGCTTGGAGAACAAGCTACCAGTCTTCTTATGATCGGAGTTTCAAAAGTTGAAGGTTTTTTTAAAAAAGGAGATATTATAAGGATCTATGATGAAAAAGGAAAGCAGATCGGTCTTGGCAAATCACAATATGATTCTGAAAAAGCTGAACTGTATATGGGTGAAAAAAGAAAAAAACCTCTTGTTCATTATGATTATTTATTGATAAATGATAAAACCTAATGTAATAATTATTTATTTCTGAACATGGATTGCAAGCCAATATTTCAAGCAGCACTCATAGCAAGCCGTAAACTGAACAACCTTGATACACAAACCATCAACAAGGTATTGAATTATCTTGCGGACAAAACTGAGGATAACATATCTCATATAGTTGAAGAGAATGAGAAGGATCTCGCCCTGATGAACAGGAATGATCCGAAATATGACAGGTTACAGCTTACTCCATCCAGAATAAAAGCTATTGCATCAGATATAAGAAATGTTGCCAGGCTGGATTCCCCGGTCGGAAAGATCAGTTATGATCATGTAAAATCCAATGGCCTAAGGATCCAAAAAATCAGTGTCCCGTTCGGTGTGATTGGGATCATCTATGAAGCCCGGCCAAATGTGACCTTTGACGTCTTTTCTCTTTGTTTTAAGTCGGGGAATGCATGTATACTGAAAGGAGGCAGTGATGCCGTCAGTTCAAATACTGCTATAGTTAAAATAATAAAAGATACCCTTGAGGATTTTGATATATCCGGAGATATTATTTCCCTGTTTCCTCCGGGCAGGGAAGAAACCACGCAACTTCTCAATGCCACAGGATTTGTTGATCTGATTATCCCGAGAGGCAGTCAAAACCTGATAGATTTTGTTCGTAAGAATGCAATGGTACCTGTAATTGAAACCGGTGCAGGAATATGTCATACCTATTTTGATGAATTCGGAGACTGTGAAACCGGAAGGATAGTAATAAACAATGCAAAAACACGCAGGGTCAGTGTATGTAATGCACTTGACTGCCTTATAATTCATGAAAACCGTCTTGATGATCTGGGATATCTTGTAGGCCTCTGCCAGAAATCTGATGTGATCATCTATGCAGATGAAAAATCCATGCAGGCTCTGAAGGGAAAATACCCTGATAATCTCCTTGAGAAAGCAACGGAGACATCCTTCGGAACTGAGTTCCTTGATTATAAAATGTCTGTCAGATGTGTTTCTTCCTTTGATAAAGCTCTTGAACACATTGCTAAATACAGTTCAAGGCACAGTGAAGCAATAATTTCCGAAAACAAAGAACGGCAGGAGCTTTTCTGCAAAATGACAGATGCGGCTGCCGTATATGTCAATACATCAACTGCATTTACTGATGGTGCCGAATTTGGTCTCGGCGCAGAGATAGGTATATCCACTCAGAAAATGCATGCAAGAGGACCTATGGCTCTTGAAGCACTCACAACCTATAAATGGATAGTCATAGGAGACGGGCAAGTAAGGTCCTGACAATAATATAACATAATAATATCAATATATGAATCCTGATCTTGAAAGGATAAAAATGCATTATGATGATCTGCCTGGCAGTATCCTCAGAATCAAAGAATACCTGAAGAGGCCGTTAACACTCACTGAAAAAGTGTTTTACAGTCATCTTTGGGACAAGACCAAAAAACGTGTATACATCAGAGGAATTGATTATGCTGAATTTCTGCCCGGAAGAGTTGCAATGCAGGATGCAACGGCACAGATGACTGTTCTTCAGTTTATGATGGCCGGAAAAATGAATACTTCGGTTCCTTCTTCAATTCATTGTGATCATCTTATTACAGCATGCTGCGGAGCAGAAAAAGATCTCTCAAAAGCTCTTGAAACCAACCGGGAAGTATATGATTTTCTCCGTTCAGCCAGTATGGCTTATGATATCGATTTCTGGGAACCGGGAACTGGGATCATTCACCAGATCATTCTTGAGAATTATGCCTACCCCGGAGGATTAATGGTTGGAACCGATTCACACACACCAACTGCAGGCGGGCTTGGAATGATAGCTGTGGGAGTGGGCGGAGCCGATGCAGTGGATGTAATGGCAGGGCTTCCCTGGGAACTGAGATTTCCAAAAATAATCGGTATAAATCTTACAGGCAAACTTGGCGGATGGGCCTCTCCGAAAGATATTATCCTTAAAATCACCGGAATGCTGTCTGTAAGAGGAGGTACAGGATCGGTAATAGAATATTTCGGAGACGGAGCAGAATCAATTTCAGCAACAGGTAAAGCTACGATATGTAACATGGGCGCTGAAACGGGAGCTACCTGTTCAATATTCGGATTTGACCAGTCAATGGCCGATTACCTTACTGCAACAGGCAGAAATGAGATCTCTGAAATGGCTTCAGCAGTTAAATCCCACCTTACTGGCGATCCTGAAGTATATAATGACCCACTGAAATATTTCGACAATTATCTCGAACTGGACCTGTCGGAACTGGAACCACATATAAACGGACCATTCACACCGGATCATGCAACCCCTCTTTCCATGATGAAAGAGGCAGTTGAAAAAAATAAATGGCCGGTTGAGATATCAACCGGATTGATAGGATCATGCACCAACTCATCCTATGAGGATATTTCCAGGGCAGCTTCAGTAGTAAAAAGTGCTCTCAGGGAAAAACTGATACCAAAAGCAGAATTAAAGATTACACCCGGATCAGAACTTATCAGACAAATAACTGAAAAAGACGGTTTGCTAGAAATTTTCAGAAAAATTGGCGGAGAAATCTATTCAAATGCCTGCGGTCCATGTATAGGTCAGTGGGAACGAAAAGAAATAGAAAAACATCCGGTCAATACCATTATACATTCCTTTAACCGTAATTTTGCAAAACGAACCGATGGTAACCCCAATACACATGCATTTGTCGCATCTCCTGAAATAGTGACTGCTCTTACCATTGCGGGCAAACTTACTTTCAATCCGCTGACTGATTCACTTTTTAATTCGGAAAACAAGCCGGTACATCTGCCCGAACCACGGGGACAACATCTTCCTCCCGAAGGATTTATAAAAAGTAAGCCCGCTCAGCTAAAAGGATCCGGGAAAAAAACCGGAGTCAGGATAATAATTAATCCGGAATCAGAAAGACTGCAAATATTAACCCCGTTCAAACCCTGGGACGGCAGGGATATGACAGGTTTGTTTTTGCTCATAAAAGCAAAGGGGAAATGTACAACCGATCATATTTCAATGGCTGGGAAATGGCTTAAATACCGTGGACATCTTGAAAACATTTCCAACAATTATATGACAGGTGCCATAAATTCCTTTAACGATAAACAGGATTCCATACTGAACCGGCTGAACGGAAAATATGAACCGGTACCAATTGTCGCATCAGCCTATAAGAAGAAAGGATATGGTTCAGTAGTTGTGGGTGAGGAGAATTTCGGAGAAGGATCTTCACGTGAACATGCAGCAATGGAACCACGATTTCTTAATGTAAAAGCAATAATTGTTAAATCCTTTGCAAGGATCCATGAGTCAAATCTGAAGAAACAGGGTATCCTTACTCTTACATTTGCCGATAAAGATGATTATTTAAAGGTAAGGGAGACTGATAAGATAGATATAAGAGGATTGAAGGAGTTCGCACCGGGGAAAATTATTAATATTATCCTTCGTCATGACAACGGGACCTGGGAAACCATCCCGGCAAACCATTCATATAATGAATCCCAGATAGAATGGTTTAAGGCTGGCAGTGCCCTGAATCTTATCAGACAACGGGGAAATAAGGGGAAATAAGGCGATGATAAGGTGAAAAAGGGAAAAGGTGATTAATAATGAAAAATATATGATGAACGAGGGAAAAATAAGATTTGAGAACGGGAAGCTGGTTGTTCCTGATTGCCCTGTTATTCCTTTCATAATAGGGGATGGCACCGGACCTGATATCTGGAATGCTGCTGTAAGAATCTTTGATGCTGCCGTTAAAAAGTCATATGGCAATAAAAGAAAGATCTGTTGGAAAGAAGTACTTGCGGGCGAAAAAGCTTTTAATATAACCGGGAACTGGCTACCTGCAGAAACCCTAGAAATTTTCAAAGAATATCTGGTCGGGATTAAAGGACCTCTAACAACACCTGTGGGAGAAGGAATGAGATCACTGAACGTTGCTCTCAGACAGGAACTGGACCTATATACCTGCTACAGACCTGTAAGATACTTTATGGGTGTACCCAGCCCGGTTAAAAGACCTGAACTGGTTAATATGCACATCTTCAGGGAAAATACTGAAGATATTTATGCCGGGATAGAATACATTCACGGTAATCCTGAAACAGAAAAGCTGAAAAATTTTCTGATCAATGAAATGGGGATAAAAAAAATACGTTTCCCCGAAACATCTTCTTTTGGCATTAAACCTGTATCGGTTCAGGGCACTGAAAGACTTGTAAGGCAGGCTTTTAAATTTGCCATTGAAAAGAAGCTTCCATCGGTGACACTTGTGCATAAAGGTAACATCATGAAATTTACTGAAGGAGCTTTTATGAAGTGGGGATATGCACTTGCAGAACGGGAATTCAAAAATAAAGTCTTTACCTGGCAGCAATACAAAAATATTGCTGAATTGAAAGGAGAAAAAAAAGCCGGTGAAATGCAGGCAGAAGCTGTTAGCCAGGGTAAGGTAATAATAAAAGATGTTATTGCCGATGCTTTTCTCCAACAGATACTGACAAGGCCTGAAGAGTATTCTGTAATTGCAACCCTTAACCTTAACGGTGATTATATATCAGATGCCCTTGCTGCAATTGTCGGAGGTATTGGTATAGCTCCGGGAGCCAATATAAACTTTGATACCGGACATGCTATTTTTGAAGCAACTCACGGTACCGCTCCAAAATATGCTGGACAGGATAAGGTTAACCCCGGATCTGTTATCCTTTCAGGTGCTCTTATGTTTGAATATATTGGCTGGAACAAAGCTGCAGAATGCATTTATAGCAAGCTCGGGCAAACCATACAGGAAAAGAAAGTTACCTATGATTTTCACAGGTTGATGCAAAATGCCTTACTTCTCAAAACAACGGAATTTGCAGATGCCATTATTAAGAATATTTATTCTGATTAATCAAATTAATACCATGAAAGACAATGATTTATTTTCAAATCTGGAAAAAACGATAAGGGAATCATGCTATATAGATAATAATCTTTTTGAAAAATACGATGTTAAAAGAGGCCTCAGGAACAGCGACCGTACCGGAGTACTCGTGGGGCTTACCAATATTGGCGATGTTGTCGGTTATCTAAAAGAGAACGGCAAAGTGATCGCTATTCCCGGGAAATTGCTGTACAGAGGTATAGATATCGAATCTATTACCCGCGGATTTCAGAAAGAAAACAGACACGGATTTGATGAAACGATCTATCTGCTACTTACCGGCGGCCTTCCCAATAAAAATGAAATTGAAGAATTCTCCTCACTGCTTGCATCAATGAGAAGCCTGCCTGATCACTTCATAAAAGACATGATCCTCTCCTTGAAAGGGAAAGACGTCCTCAATATGCTTGCCAGGTCAGTATTGGGCTTATATACCCTTGATGACAGGGCGGATGATATTGAGCTCGATAATATGATAAAGCAGTCTCTGAACCTTATTGCAAAATTTCCTTCAATCATTGCATATTCTTATCAGGCCCTGAGACATCTGTATCACGGAAAGACCCTATCCATAAGACATCCCCGGCCAACACTCTCAACTGCTGAAAACTTTCTTTACCTCATTAAAGGACAAGGTTCTTATACACGTCTTCAGGCTGATCTGGTTGACCTGTCTCTGGTTCTTCATGCCGAGCATGGAGGAGGT
>CAZPMM010000086.1:0-6964 GCA_964587405.1 uncultured Rikenellaceae bacterium | reverse complement strand
TGGAAGGCAGAAATATAGTAATAATCGACGATATGGTTGATACAGCAGGTACTATAGTCATTGCCGCCAATAAGTTAAAAGAAAGAGGAGCAAAAAGTATAAGAGCTTTCGCAACACATCCAATACTTTCGGGAAATGCAGTTGAACGGATAAACAATTCCTCAATAGAAGAACTTGTTGTTACTGATTCAGTACCGCTAAGTGTCCAGTCCGACAAGATAAAAGTGCTTTCAATAGCCAGAATATTTGCAAATACAATACGTGCTGTTAATACAAATCAGTCGATAAGCACAAGTTTTGTATTCTGATTACTTTATCATATATTTGCACTCCGTTTTTTAAAATGTCTAATGTGTGATGGGGAGTTGCCATAGCGTAACTTTTAGTAGCACAATAACAAAAGAATAAATGAAGACAATTGAAATTAAGGGAACTTTAAGAAATGATGTTGGAAAGAAACATACCAGACAGATCAGAAAAACCGGAAATGTACCCTGCATTATCTACGGAAAAGAAAAAAACATTAATTTCAGTGCTCATGAAAACAGCTTTAAAAAGCTTGTTTATACACATGAAGCACATCTTGTTGATCTGAATCTGGACGGCGAGATTTATAAAGTCGTTCTCCATGATCTCCAGTTCCATCCTGTTACCGACAAGATCTTACATGTCGATTTCGTTCAGGTATTTGATGACAAACCGATAATAATGGATGTTCCCGTTGTAATCACGGGTGATTCTGTCGGGGTCAAAGCCGGAGGTAAACTGGGTGTGAAAAAAAGACATCTGAAAATTAAAGGACTGGCAAATGATCTTCCCGATCATATTGAGATAAATGTAACTAATCTCAAAATCCACAATTCAGTAAAAGTCGGAGATCTTGCGATCGATAAAATAGAATTCCTTGATCCTAAAATTGCGACTGTTGTAACAGTTTCAACATCACGAGCTACACTCAAAACAGAAGGAGAAATAACTGCTGAAGCAGGTGCTGCTGAAAATGCTGAAAATGCTGCAGAAGCTGCCGCCGATGAAAAGGGAAAAGAGAAGGATAAAGGTAAGGAAAAAGAAAAGAAAGCATAATTCACTTTATTAATAATCAGGCATCTTGAAATATCTGATAGTTGGCCTGGGAAATATGGGTGATGAGTATGCCGATACAAGGCATAACATAGGATTTATGGTTTTGGATGCCATGGTACAGGCATCTAATTCTTTTTTCACCGACCGTCGTTACGGTTTTATCAGTCATATCCAATACAGGGGACGGGAACTGATCCTCCTTAAGCCTTCAACATTCATGAACCTTAGCGGCAATGCGGTCAGATACTGGCTGAACAGGGAAAAAACAGAACCCGAAAACCTTCTGGTTATAGTTGATGATATTGCTCTTCCGCTGGGAAGCATCAGAATGCGGCCGAAAGGCAGCGACGGAGGTCATAAAGGACTTGCACATATAACCTCAGTACTCGGGACAAGCGAATATGCACGTATCAGAGTGGGAATAGGAAACAGCTTCAATAAAGGATCGAAGGTAAATTATGTCCTTGGTACCTGGAAACCCGAAGAACTGGAATTCCTCAGAAAAAGACTGGATATTGTAATTGAAATGATCAGGTCATTCACTGTTGTGGGTGCCGAACTCACAATGACAGCTTTCAACAGAACAGGAAAGCTGATGGAAACAAATACTGACCTGAATAATGCAAAAGAAAAGATACAGTGACCAAAAATAAACTGTCATGACTGATAACAAATCCGTCAGGATAGACAAGTTCCTGTGGGCTGTAAGATTATTCAAAACCAGAACACTTGCTTTAAATGCCTGCAGAATGGGAAGGGTTATGATCAATAACAACGCTATCAAACCCTCCAGACACATTGAAGGTAACGAGATACTTACACTGCGAAAACCTCCGGTAACATATACATACAGAATCAAAGGACTTACTGAAAACCGCGTGAATGCAAAACTGGTCTCTAATTACATTGAAGATCTCACTACCAGTGAAGAAAAGATCAAATTAGAAATAAATCGCTCACTATCAAATGGTTATAGAAAAAAAGGAAGTGGCAGACCCACAAAAAGGGAGAGAAGAGTGATTGACCGATGGAAAGATATCTTTTTTTTATAAATTGCAGTTTATCACATTTTATTTTCTGTAAAACCATTGTAACTTACATCACTTTTTTCACCTGAGATGGGAAAGGAAAATATAGAGCAGTATTCCAAAAGATATGCCATACTTAAAGTTGTTGCAGGGTTCTGGCATAACAATATCTTTTACAGAAGAGTGATCGTTGTCGGACGTGAAAACATTAATCCTGACCACCATCTGATATTTGCTCCCAATCATCAGAATGCACTTATGGATGCTCTTGCTGTATTGTTCACACATAAAGGACAGCCTGTATTTCTTGCCCGTGCCGATATATTCAAAAGAAAAACTATTGCATCTATACTCTATTTCCTGAAAATATTACCTATTTACAGGATCAGGGACGGATTCAACACACTGAAAGGTAATGATGAGATTTTTGATAAGACGGTGGATGTTCTGAGAAATAAGAACGGCCTTGTAATTCTTCCCGAAGGGGATCATGCAGGATACCGAAGACTAAGGCAGTTAAAGAAAGGGATATGCAGAATAGCATTCATGGCTGATGAAGCATCAGATTTCGAAATGAAAATCAAGATCATACCTGTAGGACTTGAGTTTACAAATTATCAGAGATTCCGGCAAGTTCTCACGGTTGTTTATGGGAAGCCGGTAGAAGTTGACGAATATCATGAGCTATACAAAAAAAGCCCTGAAATAGCACTTAATGAGCTTCGCAACCGTCTGGCACGTGAAATGAGAATGCTGATGGTTCACATAGATTCCGAGGAAGATTATGAGGCTATTGATGAACTGAGGAGTCTTGTCAACGGGCAATACAGCGACGATGTAAGTTTTCCTAAACTGTTCAGGGACAGAATGCTTATTGATAAGCTTAACAATCTGAAAATTACAAATACTGAACTCTATAAAAAAATATGTTCTCTGAGCCTTAATGTAAAACAAAAGGCAAAAGATCTGAAAGCCGATTACCTTCTCCTTGAGAAAAACAGGCATCCCCTCGGCTGGCTTATTCTTGGTCTTATTGGATTGGTCATAACTTTACCTCTTTTCATTTACGGAACCATCTTTACTCTTTTCTTTTTAGGAATACCAAATTCTCAAATCCCAAAAATAAGGGACAGACAGTTCCATTCGTCAATCAGGTACGGTATCTCACTCGGACTTGCCCTTGTTTTTATTCCAGTGTTTTTGATTACATTCCTTCTGATATTTTCACCTTTATGGTTAGGACTGTTTCTCTTCCTGGCACTCCCTGTCTCGGGTCTTTTCGCAGTAAACTACTGGCATTATCTTAGAAGAATAATAGGCGGATTCCGGATAAATCAATATATCAGGAAGAATAATCCTGAATATATCAGACTTAAAACAGATCATGATGAACTAATCAAACTCATCAGAAAACTTGCATGATGGATGACACAAAGATCTTTTCAGGAAAAACAGCCTGGATAACAGGCGCATCATCAGGTATCGGTGAAGCTCTTGTCCATGCATTTCTGAAAAAAGGAGCTTCACTTATCATATCTTCAAACGATGTAAACGGACTCGAAAGAGTAAGAGCCGACTGCAGGGATAAATCAGACGATATCCTGATTGTACCCTTTGACCTTTCGGACACTTCCGGTATCGGAACACTCGTTGATGATACACTGAAAAAAAGAAAAAGCATTGATTATCTCATGAACATTGGAGGTGTAAGCCAGAGAGCTTCAATTGCGGATACTCCCTTGTGGCTCGACAGGAAAATATTTGAGATAAATTATTTTGGCACAATCGCTCTCACAAAAGCCGTTCTGCCCTATATGATACGTCAGAGATCAGGACATATAGCGGCAACAAGCAGTATATCGGGAAGATTCGGATTTCCCCTCCGGTCAGCATATTCAGCATCCAAACAGGCACTTCATGGCTTTTTTGAAACACTTTATCTTGAAAACAAAAAGAACAACATCAGAACCTCTGTTATCATTCCCGGAAGAGTGAGAACAAATATATCATTACATGCCCTTGACCCTGAAGGAAAGGAACATGGTAAAATGGATAAAGGACAGGCAAAAGGGATTTCACCGGAAAAAGCTGCAGGGATTATAATAAAAGGTATCATAAGGAATAAAAGAGAAATAACTGTAGGCGGAAACGAACTACTGATGCTCTATATCAGAAGATTCTTACCATGGTTTTTTTTCAGGATTGGAGATAAAATAAGTTCAACATAATTTAAAGATATTAATATGAATGGTTATACAATTTCAGGCATACAGCAGATAGGTATCGGAGTAAGGAACCTGAAAGAAGCATGGAACTGGTATATTGACATTTTCGGTATGGACTGCAGGATATTTGAAGAAGAAGCTGAAGCAAAACTAATGCTCCCATATACCGGCAATAAGCCTCAAAAAAGGCATGCTGTACTGGCTGTCAACCTGCAAGGCGGCAGCGGATTTGAGGTGTGGCAGTATAAAGGAAGAGAACCACAGCCGATAAAAGAAGAGATCAGGATAGGTGATACAGGCATACTTAGTTGTAAAATGAAGGTCAGGAATATTTCCAGGGCACAGTCGCATTTCAAAGGGAAAGGGGTGCTAATCCTTAATGATCCTTCCTCAGATCCATCGGATCAGAAAACCTTCTTCATGAAAGACCCTTTTGGGAACTTGTTCCAGATAACAGAAGATAGTGACTGGTTCATGAATCTGGATCATATCTCCGGCGGGCCATTTGGTGTTATAATCGGAGTTTCAGATATTGAAAGGGCAAAAAGCCTGTACTCAGATATACTGGGATATGACAATGTTGTCTATGATACAACAGGAAGTTTTTCTGACCTAGCATGCCTCCCGGGAGGAAACGAAAAAATCAGAAGAGTCCTGCTGACTCCCTCAAAACCATTCAGGGGACCATTCAGCAAAATATTCGGCCGTAGTATGATTGAACTTATAAGCACTGATCAGCCAGGTAAAAAAACTTATGAGGGAAGATTCTGGGGCGATCCAGGATTCATCCATCTGTGCTTCGACATCAAAGGTATGGACCATATGAAAAATTTATGCAGGGAAAAGGGCTTTCCCTTTACAGTCGACAGTAAAGAGAGTCACAAGGGTAACAGCTTTGATATGGGTGAGGCTACCGGACATTTTTCCTATATTGAAGATCCCGATGGTACCCTAATCGAATTTGTAGAAACGCTTAAAATGCCGGTCATGAAAAAACTGGGATGGTACCTGAATCTTGCAAAACGCGAACCGAAACCACTGCCCGACTGGATACTTAAGATGCTGAGATTCTCTAGAGTGAAAGGTATGAGGTGAAAGGAAAGAGAGAAAGCAAGGGCTTATTTCTCTGCAAGTCGCTGAACATCACGGAATACCCGCATAATATTCCCTCCCCATATTTTTCTTATATCTTTCTTTGAATAACCACGGCGTAACAATTCGATTGTGATGTTTTTCATCTCCGCAACAGATCTGCAACCTTCAACCCCTCCTCCACCATCAAAATCGGTACCAATACCAACATAATCCACACCAATAACCTGAACCACATGGTCGATATGATCGACAACATCCGATACGGTTGCAAGTTTCCTGTATTTGTTATTTACTTCCCATCTTTCCTTCTTGTATTCCTTTTTCTGATCTTCCGTCAATTTAGTAAGATCACCATATTTTGATTTCAGTTCTGCCACCCGGGCTTCCAGTTCGGGATTTGGTTCAGGTGTTTTTATATAACTGCTGAGGATACATATCTGTATAACTCCACCATTTAATTTCAGGGCAAGAAGCATGTCATCCGTAAGATTTCTGGGACTCGAACACAATGCCCTGGTGGATGAGTGCGAAGCTATAACCGGCGCCTTTGATACTCTTATAACATCGTAAAAAGCTTTATCCGAAATATGAGATACATCTATCATCATGCCAACCCTGTTCATCTCTTTTACAACCTCTTCTCCAAAAGCTGAAAGACCGTTATGTTCGCTACCTTTTGAATCAGTTGAAGAATCGCAGATATCATTGTTGACTGAATGGCATAATGTTATATATCTTGCTCCAAGATCATAATATTCCTTAATCCTGCTTATGTCTTTCCCCATCGGATATCCGTTCTCAAGACCGATAAAGGCTGAAATTTTATTTCCCTTTTTCAGACGGTAAGCATCATCCGGCCTCAATGCTATTTCAGCCATAGAAGAATTTTTCTTCACATTGGAATGAATTACATTAAATATTTTCAGAGCCTGACGGTGTGCAATATTATAAGCAGTGTCATTTCTCGGACCCTGACTTATAAATACTACAAAAAATTCAGCGTCCAATCCTCCTTCATTCATCCTTGGAAAATCGACACAAGCCTCATCATGTTTCAAACCAAGATCAAATTCGGAACCGGCCATCCTAATCGGAGTGTCACAGTGAGTATCTACAGTTAGGATATCATTATGTAATTTGTCTGCCCTGTGTGCAATATACTCATCATCGTTTCTGCACGAAGCAATAATGCAGACCAACAAGATAATTAATGATAATGCCCTCATATATAAAGCAATTATATTACGTGCAATTTAATAATTCCAATTCCCTCATTATAGTAAATATAGTTAATTTAACACAAATTAACTTTGCAAAAAGTCCCGTCAGCAACAACGCCAACAGGACAACCATAAAAAGAATTAAAAAAATTGCTTGGGGACAATAAAAAAGCTTCTTTAAAATTTTGACACTTTATACCTTACAAATAAATTATCTGTAATTTCAAAGCTTAAAATTAAATCAATCCGGAATATAAAACAATTATACCTGCACCTTTTTGATCAGTTTCATTAAAACTGTGATGTTTTACCG
>CAZPMM010000085.1:0-6977 GCA_964587405.1 uncultured Rikenellaceae bacterium | reverse complement strand
GGACTTCACAGCAGCACTCAGACACCTGCTATATATTCGGGTTACTATCTCAGTAATGAAACCCTGTTCAAGATCCAGAGTGATGTGATACGTTCTCTGGCTGAAAAGAAATCATGCCTCTTCGTCGGTCGTTGTGCTGATTATATCCTGAAAGATCATCCCCACAGACTAAGTATTTTTATTAATGCTGATATTAATGATCGGATAAGAAGGGTCATGGAAATTTATGGTATATCCGGGAAACAGGCAAGGGAACTTATTGACAAGACCGATAAACAACGAAGTTCATATTATAATTATTTTACAGCTAAATCGTGGGGAGAAGCTGAATCATATCATATTTGTGTTAATACATCAGTGCTTGGAATAAATGAAACATCTGTATTTTTGAGACACTTTATCGAGAAGCACTTCAGAATCTGATAAGTGGCAGTCAGGATTTCAGATATTTTCTATTAATTTTGTAAATTAGCCATTTAAAATCACACTTAAGTGATTGCCATGATCACTCAAAATCCGTAGCTGTTAAAATTGAGACGTAGTACCTAAAACAAATTACCATGAAGTATCATTATTTTACACGAACAGGGTTATCTGTTATATTGATTCTTTGTCTCTTTCAGCCTTGGTTTTTACGGCATTCGCTGATGATAAATGAAAAAAGATATTTTGAAAAACCCCAGCATGGTCTCAGGGATGCAATAAATTGCTGTCTGCGGCTTGAAACATCTCCGGGACAATGTCCTCTTGTTCCAAAAAAGGAAAGACCGTTATTGATACTACATTTTGTCCTTCATTATAAAACTATTATAATAGCATAATAATCAAATTGAGAAAATGAAAATCTTTAAACTATTTGCATGTTTGATCCTGGCATTGACGCCTGTCACTTTATTCTCCCAGGCCGGAGAATTTTATAGCTTTAAGATTAAAACACTTGAGGGTGAGGATTTTGATCTGGCATCCCTGAAAGGCAAGAAAGTTATGGTTGTAAATACTGCATCCAAATGTGGTTATACACCGCAGTATGGAGATCTTGAGGAATTATATGAAAAGTATAATAAGAAGCTTGTGATAATCGGATTCCCGGCAAATAATTTCGGGAATCAGGAGCCTGGTACAGCATTGGAAATAAGACAGTTTTGTACGGAAAAATTCGATGTTACATTTCCGATGATGGAAAAGATATCGGTAAGAGGAGAAGATATCCACCCTCTTTATCAATGGCTTACATCGAAGGAGAAAAATGGTGTAATGGATTCGGAAGTAAAATGGAATTTCCAGAAGTATCTTATTGACGAGGAAGGCAATCTCGTGGATGTTCTTTATTCAAAAGAAAAGCCAGGCTCAAAGAAAGTAATTGCATGGCTGAAATCCGATAAATAATATGTATTTTAATACGTATTAAAATACATATTATTTTCAGATGATCTTCTTTAATTAATCAAAAGTTATCTTTTTGAAATCAATAAGATTTAATCCTTTTTTGCGGAAAGCTTTTTTTCCGGCAATATCACCGTTATATTCACATATACGACTCAGCCCCAGGTAAGCATAGCCACAATATTCGTTTCCGAAATCTCCGGCAAAAGCTATTGTTGTGATCCCATTCTCATAAAGATCTTTTGCTTTTATGTAATTCCTGTATTTTTTTTCCTGAATGATGCCTTTGAATACAAGAAGCTGAGCATCTAAATATACATTGCCGGAATTTGATCCGGCAGCATTGATGATACTTTCAGCTTGATTATAGTCCTTTATTATCAAAAGATTCCGGATGTGGAGAGCTTTATAATACGGATTTGCAGGATACTTGCAGGTAAGAGTCCTGCTATAGAGCAGAGCTTTCAGAAAATCATTTTCAAATCCTGCATATATATATGTCAAGATTGCGTAAGATTCTGCTTTCAGGAATATTGATAACTCAGCTGCTTTGCCAAGCTCACTTAATCCTCTTACAATGTCTCCCGGTGGAAAGAGTGATGCAAGCGGCTTATAGATAGGATTCATGCGAGGATATGCTTCCCGGTAATAATTATATATTCCGGTCGGGAAATAGAAATCTGCAAAAACCGAGACATGATCAAAAGAACGCATAATGAATCTGAAAGTGCCCGTTGCCAGAGGGATCACTTTCATGCTCATATCGTTATCGTTATAATAAAGAAGCAATAATCCTCTTGAACAGACATTTGCCAGCAGGCTTTCAGATTCATAATTTGTTGAATAAGCTTCTTCGTAACAAAGATCAATACATTTTCTGAGGTTATTTTCGAATGCTTCATGAGCTGCCGATGTTGGCAGCATAGGGTAATGTTTCCAATATGAAAAGATACCTTTCAGGAGATAGTTGACAGGGTGGCCGGGGTAATGTTTTTCAATTTCAGAAAATATTCCCGAAGCTTTGTCAAACTCCATGTTATACATATAGTCTATACCTGTTTTTATTTTTCTTGAAGTGAGAGTATCATGGAGCATCTGTGCCATTAGCGGGATTGTTCCCGTGAGATGCATAAGATAAATAAAAATAATAAAACGGTAATATCGCCAGATCATTTATAAGCTCCTGCCATTAAGAAATTACAGATGACTTTCCCGGATCATTCCGAATCAAAGTCAGATCCGGTCTTAATCCCTTCTGCAAAGATAATAAAGTTGTCCCATATGTTCATTCTGCTGTTCTTTATTGAATATGTTATATAAATATTTCATTCATGTAAAAAAATCCTTTCATCGTACGTGAGGTCTGTTCAGAACAAGAAAGGAAAAAACCTTTTTGTATCTTTCATATATTCAGAATATTTATTCCCGAATTTCACAATCATTTCCTTCTCTTCAATAAGTGCGGTCAAATATATGGCAAGTGCATTTATGATCCCTGCAATGATCTGATGTAGCCCGGGATCTATGAACATCATTCCTGTCCCGAATAGAAGGAGCGAACAGTAAAGCGGATGTCTGATATATCTGTAAATGCCTGATCTGACGAGTTTGGTTGTATTCTCAAAACTATCTTTTGCCTCACCTTTGTTCCTTAGAGTGAGATATCCTGCAATACCGGGGTAAATACTTGCAAACAGTAATATCCAAGAAATTATCTGATTCCAGCTGAAAGCATCCAGGGACCAAAGTTTGTAGTTTAGAAGAATAAGAATATATATACTCTCAAAAGAAAAGAACCTTGCTATACCGTGGTATCTTTTTGCCCTTACCGAATAATACCAGGAGAACAATATAATAATAATTGTCCCTGTAATAAAAGCCGGCATATTCATATGATTATCTTTATACTATTTGCTGTTGATTTCCCTGAGGTAGTTGTAAACTTCCACCTGCGACCGTAGCTGCTGCTTTCTGCCAGAATTGGCAAACCTGTTTGTAAGTTTCTGGTCAATTATTCTTGCCTTTACATTATCATTCCACTGTATCTGGAAGATCTTTTTAAGTTCACATACAATGTTCTTGTCAAATACAGGGCATGTTACCTCAATACGACGGTCTATATTGCGTGGCATCATATCTGCAGAAGTTATGTAACATTCTTCATCTCCGTCATTACAGAATATCATGAACCGGCTATGTTCAAGGAATCTGTCCACAATACCTCGTGCTTTTATTCTTTCACTTACATTCTTAATTCCGGGTACAAGAGAGATCATGCCTCTTACAATGAGCTTAATACTTACACCCGCGGCACTTGCCTCATATAGATAGTTTATTATCTCAGCATCAGTCAGATTATTCAGTTTGAGATGGATATATGCCTTTTTCCCAGCTTTTGCATTTTTTATTTCATTTTCAATGAGCATTATGATCTTATTCCGAAGTGAGAAAGGTGATATGACAAGATGATAATAATTATCTTTTTTATAATTGATATTGAAGAAATTAAAAACTTTGTATACTTCATTGGTGATCTTCAGGTTAGAAGTAAGCAGGAGATGGTCACAATAAATTGTGGCAGTATCCTCATTGAAATTGCCTGTACCTATTGCTGCATAACGTTTTACTATATCATCCCTGATCTTTGTTATGAGTAACAGTTTTGCATGTACTTTCAGTCCGGGTACACCATAAATGACCTTAACTCCTTCATCCATAAGCTTTTTTCCCCAGAGAATATTAGCTTCTTCATCGAACCGTGCCTGGAGTTCGACTATAGTGGTTACTCTCTTTCCGTTCCTTACGGCATTGAGCAGTGCATTTATAACACTTGAGTTACGTGCAAGCCTGTAAAGGGTAATTTTAATAGATGTGACATAAGGATCAATGGATGCTTCCCTCAGGAGGTCTATCAGGTAATCGAAAGGATGGTAGGGGAAATAAAGCATTATATCCTTTTTCCTGATAGCCGATAAAATGCTTTTCCCATGAGTAATATCCTTGTGCTGTATGGGTATGAATGGTTCGAAATAAAATTTTTTCTTTCCAAGATCCGGGAAACGCATGAAATCCTTGAAATTATGATACCTGTCTGCCGGGATTATGACATCATCGGGCCCAAATTTGAGTTTTTTGGTAAGCAATTTCAGAAGCTCATCGGGCATCTCCCTGTCATAAATGAAACGGACAGGAGTACCCCATTTTCTCTGATGGATACTTCGGGAAAGCTTATCGATATAATTTTCTGATATGTCATCGGTTATCTCCAATTCTGCATCCTTTGTCAGTTTGATTGTATGTGCAGAGAATTCATCAAAATCGAAAATAAAGAAAATATCCTTCAGTCCGAATCTGATTATGTCATCAAGGTAAATAACATATTTTTCTTCTCCCTTTTCAGGAAAAACAATAAATCTGGGAAGTACGTTAGTTGGTATTTCAAGAAGGGCAAACCTTTTTTTTGAGTTTTTTGTATTATAAAGCTGTATTGCCAGATAAATTCCATCATCTGTCAGATTGGGAAGTTCAGAATCTTTTTCGATAAGGAATGGCATCAGCCTCGTTCTTACTTCGGTCAGAAAATAATTCTTCACGAATTCCGTCTGTTCCTGATTCAGCTCTTTTTCATTGATAAAATGGATATTATGTTTTGAAAGCTCGCTTATGAGTGATTTATATACCTTTTCAAACCTCGTATTTTGTTCAATGACGATTTCCTGTATTTTCTGAAGGGTTGCTTTTGCACTGTATCCGAGGATATCTTTAGATTTGGAGCCTATCTGTGATAATTTTTTCAGTGTAGCGACCCTTACCCTGAAATACTCATCCAGATTATTGGAATAAATACCAAGGAACTTGAATCTTTCAAGCAGCGGAACTTCCTTATTTTCTGCTTCCTGCAGTACACGTTCATTAAAAGATAACCAGCTTATTTCTTTTGGAATATAGGTTCTGCTC
The DNA here is from genome assembly GCA_964587405.1 of uncultured Rikenellaceae bacterium. Taxonomy (GTDB): domain Bacteria; phylum Bacteroidota; class Bacteroidia; order Bacteroidales; family VadinHA17; genus LD21. Next base: position 1,637 of record CAZPMM010000085.1, on the reverse strand, counting down.
ATATTATCATATTGGTTTTAGAAAATACTCCTGAATACCAGTATTAGGTTTAACCTCAGGCCAGGTTTTTACGGGAAAAGATATGCAGACAATACTGGTTTTTGTGAGGAATTCACAACCATCCCTGCATAAACGGTCAGGCATTTCGGTAAAGGATGGATTATGTCCGAATAGTGTAATTGTTTCAATATCTTCATTTATCGTTTTCAGCAATTCCATAAGATTTCTCAGGTTGGCTCTGAAATACAGGTTACTGTCAACTTTAACATTTTCATATTTTACTCCGGTTTCAGCAGCAAAGATATAGGCTGTTTCAAGAGCTCTGAATGCTGGACTGGTTATAAACAGACCGTGATCATTCTCCTTCTCCTTGAACCGCCGGGCCATTTCACGGGAAGTTACCTTACCCTTATAGGTAAGGGATCGCTCAAAATCCGTAATGCCTGATTGCTGTTCTTCAGCTCTTGCATGACGGATAAATATCAGCTTTTTCATATATTCTCAATCTGCCGTATTAAAGATGTTAATTATAACAAATTTAGTTCATTTTAGAACTAAATTATTAACTTAATTACAAAGAGTTCCATGCAGAGCTTATATTATGTTTGCGTATCCTTCTCAGTGTATCTCGTTTTCTCGTGTGCTCGCATGTTTGTTTTGTGCATAAAAAATAATTTACTCTGATATACGAATATGTCACGAACACGAGGAAACCATAAAAGAACAATAAAGGAAAGTGCAGGATTATTTACAGTTCTTAAAGAACCAATAGTTCGTTAAAGTTTTAAGCGGTATAGTGCTGTGTAATAATCAGGTATGTTCAAACAAAAATATTACCTGGTAATGTTAATTATAAGAAAGAGAGGCATTGAATTGAAAATGAAGTTTTTTCACTTCTGGCTTATGAATCATTGGGTCAGTTATGTTGTTTTCCATCACTATAGAAACCCGGTCTGGAAATGGCTCTGTTAATGAAGTAGCGCATCATTGGGATCTATTAATAATAAGGTGTCTGCAGGGAAGCTTGATATAAAAGTGAAGTAGTTTCTGTCAGTTTTTTCATATCTTGCAAGTTGTAAGAAATGAATTTGTCCATGAATAGACAAAAACAGGATGAGAATCTCAATAAGAAATATCTTTCTCCATTGATTCATATTTGGCAATTTGTCTATCATGCTGGAAAATGAGTGTATTATAAGTTTTTGTTTCCTGGTAGTCATAATTTGGTCCGGATTTAGTTGATCTGTTAAATTGTTGATTGTCAGGGTGTTTAAATGGTTGCTTACTACTATTAGTTATTTTATTGATTTTCAAGTAATTATATTAATTTTTTAAAGAACAATTGATAATAATATCAATACTTAAAAAACTATTGATTAATAACACTAAATATTTATTTTATGAAAGTAGATCGCAGACATTTTTTGAAGCTTGGTGGTATTACCAGTGCTGGTATTGTTGGTTCGGGTTTACTCCCGTCATGTAAACCGGGTACGAAACAGGAAACAGTTTCCAATCTTGCCAACATCAAGGAACAATCGCTAATAAAAAGGCATCAGAAGTTTAATATGTGTGGTTTTGCAGCACCTAAGATGGATGTTGTCAGGACTGCACATATAGGTCTTGGACGAGGAGCA
>CAZPMM010000084.1:0-6995 GCA_964587405.1 uncultured Rikenellaceae bacterium | reverse complement strand
CTCGATCCCTTCGATTTGCCTTTTGAAGTTAGTCTGGCCAGTGTTTCTTTGATCTGCTTCTGAACCTCTTCTTCATCGACTTCAACCCTTACAGGTCTTTTCTTAGGAAGTTTTTTACCCTGTTTTTCTTTCTTATCAGCAGGTTCGGGTTTTGCAAGATGTACTTGTTCTTTTTCTTTTGAAATCCTTTTCCTTCTTTTCTTTCTCCTCTGATCGGAATCAGTATCAATTCTGACAGGCTGATGCGGTGCAGTCTTTTTCTTTTCTTCGGCAGGAAGATCAATCTTGCCAACCACTGTTGGACCGGATAACTTGGCAATGCCTGGTCTGAACAGTTCAATTATCTCTTCCTGGTCTATCTGACTTTCGTCAGCTTCCTCAATTTCAATATCAGCCAGCTCTTCCCGGATCACAGGTTCTTCTGCTTTCTCAACAGGTACATCCACGGGTTCATCCTTAGGTACGACCTTTTCTTCAGCCTTCTCTTCCGGCTTTTCCACAGGTTTTTCCTTCGTGGCAGGTTTAGATTCTTTTGGAATATCCTCAAGGTCTATCTTACCAACAATATGAAGGTCAATAGGTGCTTTTACAGATTCTGTCTCCTTTTCTTCGGTAATAATTTTTTCAGGTGTAGGCTTCTTTTTAACAGGCTTTTTAACTTCCGGTTCTTCTTTTGGTGGCTTTGTTTCTGCTTTTTCTTCTTTTTTTGGCTGAACAGGTTTTTCTACCCTGGGTTTTGAAGACTTGTCGAGATCGATCTTCCCTACCAGCTTAACTTCAGGCTTCTTAATTTCAGACCTGATATCGATTTTGGTACTTGTTGTGTCCTTGACCAGTATCTCTTCTTCCTTTTCAGCTTCTTCTGTTACAGGCTTTCCGGTAACATCATCAAGGGAAACGGTTACTTTATTTCTGTGAAGATCTCTGAGAATAAGTTTTTCGGATTCCTTCTTTGCACTGATATCCGGGCTGTATTCTTTAACCAACAGTAAATATGCCTCGTGGGGCAGTTTTGTATTTGGATTTGGATCAAGCATAAAGCCTTTCTTGTTCAGGAACTCAATAATTGTTGAGATCCCAACATTAAATTCTCGGGCTGCTTTGCTTAATCGGGTTACCTTTACATCCTCTGTCATAAAATTCCCTCTTTAAAATAGTTCCGGATACCGGTTCAACGGGAAATTCCGGACTATTCGAATTCCGCTCTTAAAATATTAACAACATCCTTAATCTGTTCTTCTTCAAGATCAGTTCTTTTTACCAGGTCGCTGATTGAGAGGTTCAGTACACTTCTGGCAGTGTCGCATCCGATAGCTTTGAGTTCGTCAATTATCCACTGTTCAATTTCGTCACTGAATTCTTCCAGATTTACATCTTCCTCATCTTCACCTCCCGGTTCTCTGTATACGTCTATCTCATAACCTGTAAGCTGGCTGGCAAGCTTGATGTTAAGCCCCCCCTTGCCTATTGCAAGAGATACTTCATTTGGTTTAAGATATATTTCCGCCCTTTTGGTTTCTTCAATAAGCTTTATTGTGGTGATCTTTGCCGGACTGAGAGCTCGCTGAATGAAGAGCTGATTGTTTGAAGTATAGTTGATTACATCAATATTCTCGTTTCTCAGCTCTCTTACGATACCATGTATCCTTGATCCTTTCATTCCTACACAGGCGCCTACAGGATCAATCCTTTCATCATATGATTCAACAGCTACCTTGGCACGCTCACCCGGTACCCTTACAATTTTTTTGACTGTAATAAGTCCGTCAAATATTTCAGGTACCTCAAGTTCGAAGAGCCTTTCAAGAAAGACAGGTGATGTGCGGCTAAGTATAATGAATGGTGTATTATTTCTCATTTCAACCTTTATTACGACTGCTCTTATTGAGTCGCCTTTGCGGAAATGATCCGAAGGAATTTGTTCGCTTTTCGGAAGGATAAGTTCATTTCCATCATCATCCAGAACAAGGATTTCTCTCTTCCAGACCTGGTAAACATCACCTGTAACAATCTCACCTATCCTGTCCTTGTATTTCATGTAAATATTATTCTTTTCAAGATCAAGAATACGGGCTGTGAGATTTTGTCTCAGGGATAATATTGCTCTTCTGCCAAAATCGTGGAACTTAACTTCATCAGAAACCTCTTCTCCCACTTCATAATCCTCATCAATCTTCTTTGCTTCCGAAAGAGGAATCTGGATAATCGGATCAGTTATTTCCTCATCATTCACAACTACCCTGTTTCTCCAGATCTCAAAATCCCCTTTATCAATATTAACGATAATATCAAAATTATCAGCTGACCCATACTTTTTTGCCAGCATGCTCCTGAATACATCTTCAAGAACACTCATCATTGTCGGACGGTCAATATTCTTCAGCTCCTTGAACTCAGAAAAGGTGTCGATCAAATTAACATTTTCCATCTCTTGTAAGCCTCTTATAATTAATTAATTGTTACTACTGCTTTTGCCGATTTTACCTGGTCGAAATTAAAGGAGATCTCCTTTATTTCATAGCTCTTACCCTTAGTTTTTATTTCAGTCTCAAGCTCAAATCCACCGTCTGTGACATTTTTAAGTACGCCTCTGAATTTTTCACCTCCGGTATCGGTAACTTCAATCATGCTTCCTTCATTTTTATAATACTGTTCAATAACCCTGAATGGCATGTCAAGTCCGGGTGAGGATACCTGCATTTCATAATCCTCAATGTTACGGTCGAGCTGCTTTTCAATATACCTGTGAAGCTCAGCACATTCATTAATGGTTATACCTTTTTTTGTATCTGCAAGCACAGTAATCCTGTTTGAAGAACTGACTTTAACAGAAACAAGAAAAATACCTGTTCCGGTAATGTGTTCACTGATAATCTTTTCTATCTTATCTTTTTTAATCATGTCTTCAGAAAGATAACAAAATAGGGGACTCTGGTCCCCTAGATCAAATTTCCCCTCTTGGCAGGGACAAAGATATATATTGTTTCGGAACAATGCAAATATACAGCAGTATAATAATTTTGTAATGCTGATTTAAGTAATCTTTACGACCTTTGGCAGATAAAAAATTAATATTGATTTGGAACCGGAAAATATTTACAATAGTAAAGAAAGAGAAGTGCTGTCGTGCTGTACTTTATGTCCCCGTGAGTGCAGTGTTGACAGGTTTGAAGGAGGAAATGGTTATTGTGGCACAGATGCCGGAATGAATATTTCTGCAATTTGCGTTCATAGAGGAGAAGAGCCACCAATAAGTGGTCCTTACGGTATATGTAATGTATTCTTCGGAGGATGTAATCTACAGTGTGTATATTGTCAGAATCATGATATCAGCAAACCCGGAGGAACTTACAGGGCAAAGATATTTACTCAGGAGAAAGCTGTAGATACAATTGAGAAGATATTGTCGGACAAAATAATAGCAGTGGGTTTTGTATCTCCGTCGCATGTAGTTCCCCAGGTAAAAGCTTTGATAAGAGAGCTTAACAGAAGAGGTCATCACCCGATTACAGTCTATAATACAAATGCTTATGATAAACCTGAGGTTATAGATTGTCTTGAAGGAATTATTGATATTTATCTTCCTGATTACAAATATGTTACGCCTGAAATTTCAGCCCGATATTCGGACTCGTTCAATTACCCTGATGTAGCACTTAAAGCTTTGAAAAGGATGTATTTTCAGAAGGGTTCAACATTGTCTCTTGATAATGAGGGAAGGGCTGAAAGCGGCATTCTTATAAGGCACCTGGTTTTACCGGGTCATGTTGAAGAAAGCAAAAAGATACTGAGGAGTATTGCTGAAGAGTTATCTCCGGGGGTTCACTTGTCGCTGATGTCACAGTATCATCCCACGAAAAATGTAATGAAACATTCAGGATTGAACCGTAATATTTACAGGGAAGAATATGAATCTGTTGTTGATACAATGGAAAACCTTGGATTCCGTAATGTGTGGTTACAGGATATGGACAGTTATATGAATTACAGACCTGATTTCAGCAGGGGTCATCCTTTTGAGTGACAGAAAAGAGCAAAGAGCAGGATAAAAAAAGCTCAGGATCGGTACTTTATTCCTTCCCCTGAGCTTTGAGTACTGAGCTATTTTATCTCCTGCGGGATACAGAACTGCCTGCTGATTCCCTTTTCTCCTCACTTCTGCCGGAGGTCCTTGACTGACTGCTTTCCCTGCTGCTTTTGCTCTGGGAATATCTGTTACCAGGCTCTGATTGTCTTTTATTTCCCGGGCTTTTTAATCTACCGGTTGATTCCTGCCTTGAAGCGGATTTTTGGTAGACTGTTGCAGGGGTCCTTCTTTCACTACTGTTATTCTGAACTGAAGGTGCTTTGGTTACCGGCCTTTGGGTCGTTGTACCTGCATATCTTCTTTCAGAACTGTTATTCTGAGTTGAAGGTGCTTTGGTTTCCGGTTTTTGGATCGTTGTGCCGGCAGATCTTCTTTCAGAACTATTATTCTGTGTTGAGCTTGACCTTGTAGCAGGTCTTTCATTGACAGTGGCGGGAGATCTTCTTGCTGTTCCTGTATTCTGAACAGATGAAGATCTGGTTGCAGGTCTTTCATTGTTCTGAGCCGACTGTCGTCTGGTGGTACCGGATACATTCTTTTCAGTGCTTTCCTGAATCATATGTCTTCTTTCCCTTACTGCAGGAGTGTTATCTGCAGTTCTTCTGGTTTGATTCGGATAAGATCTTGAAAAGAGTGCTTCACCTTCACGTCTCTGTTCAGGGCGGGAGTAAGTTGTTCTGTAATAGCCGTCTCTTATTCTCTGACTTACGTAAGGAGAATATACCCTTACACTTCTGTAATAAAAGTCGGAGTATCCCAAATACCTGTAGTGATGCCAACGATGGTAGTGATTGTAGTAGTGGTGATACCAGTGGTAGTGATAACCGTAGTAGTAGTGCCAGTAATATGGGCGCCAGGGGCGCCAGTAGGGAGGGTAGTAACCCCAGTACCAGGTTGAGCGCCATACTACATAGGTTGGGAGGTATATGAACTTTACGATCGGCCATACAGCTACTTCATAAGGAGTTGTTCGTACAACAGTCACATTTACCCTGCGTGAGACCGCACCTTTGTAACCAGGATTGGGTGTCTCATCATAAATGGGTTCTATTATGTAGTTTTTACCGTAAAGCTCTTCATCACCAACCAGTTGAATATGGACAGAACCGTCACTGAACTTTTGAACCGTGAAAACAGCCACATCCTGGAATTCATTTCGGTTGAGAGCTACTCTTAAAACTATTGTGTGAACATTTTTGTCAACATAATCGTGAACTGTTATATAATCGATCAGATTATCTCCGTTCAGATCGAGGTTGTTTATCCTGGAATTTTCATCATTGAGATTTCTTTCGAAACCTTCAAGGGTTTCAGATTCCCGGAAAAGTTTCATAACCGCATACAAGTTGAGGTTGTCTCCCGGCAGACCAAGATATTCATCAGGATAATTCTGAGCGATAGCTGTGGACCCTGCTGCAACCAGGAGGGCGAGGATCGATGTGAGAATTAACTTTTTCATTGTCGTAAGTGTTAGAAGAATTGGCTCTTCACTTAATCACATTCAAAAGTCATACCAATTTTTTATCAGGTTTGGAAAATGGCACAGAATGGAAGGATGGAGGAGTGCAGGAGCAGGGTGACTAAGAGACTTAGAAATAAGGAGATAAGTTGAAAGGGAGAGTGAGAGATTTGGAGCTATTCGTATATTGTTTTTTATGATGTCTGAACCAAGTCTTACTTTTTTTATTTTATCCTGGCTTTTTATTATTTGAAAAGATTTTTTAAACAAGCTTTTTTTATATATTAGGTTATGAGGATTTCGGTACTGGTACAATGGGAATGAAAAATTCATTGATCTGTCCAGCTTCGATCCCAGGATGGATTATGACGGTAATTTCATTTAAAACGACCCTGAAATAACTCACTAACCAGGGTAATCAATCGGATCCTTTTATCTCCTTTGTTCTTAACCCGACTTCTCTTATTAATAAAGGAAAAGCAGGTTCGGTCATTCCATGACCATATCCCTGCAATTCATATAGTTTTGTTCTTTTATGGCCTGCAATTTTCATCATTCGCATGAGATAAGCATTTTCTTCATAACGACCGAGGATCTCCATTTCCCTGTCGCCTGTTATTAACCATAGAGGAGGTGCATCGGCCCGGACATGAAATAAAGGAGCAAACTCATCCACAATAGGCTGAGTATCCTTTATGCCCCTTTCTTTTCGTATTGTAAAATGAGTTATGGTATGTCCGCTGAATGGTAATAATCCTGCAATTTTATCAGCATCAATATCATATTTTGCAAGCCATTTCTTGTCAAGACCTGTTATTAAAGCAAGATATCCTCCTGCAGAATGGCCGGAGACAAAGATCAGAGACGGATCTCCGCCATATTTGCCAATATTATTGAAAACCCATGCAAGAGCGGCTGCAGCATCTTCAATAAAGTCGGGAGTTTTTGCTCTTGGAGATAAACGATAATTTGGAGCAACAATGCAAAATCCTTTTTCTTTAAGCATTCCAGGGATATCTTTTTTACCTGAGGATAAGCCACCTCCATGGAACCATATTATTGTGGGGAAACCTGCTATATTTTCAGGATAATATATATCAAGAATACACCTCTCCCGGATATATTCATTTGTCATACATATAGCCTCACTGTAATAGTTAATATCAGATTTTGTCCGGTATATTGATTCCTGGGAATAGCCGCTGTATCCATAAGCTATAATTAACAATACTAGTATTTTCTTCTTCATATTTGTATGATTTAAAAGGTTTATTTGCTTTTGAGATGCAATCGGATCTTTTTAAGATAGTTATAAATATCAGATAATTATTGTTTTGTCATTGATTGCCTTCAATGATAAAGAACATTTCTCTGATGAAAATGGAAGCTTTTTTATCGGCAAAACCTTTGTCGTTAGGGTCCAATTTTCATCAAATGCTTCATCAACCA
>CAZPMM010000083.1:0-7023 GCA_964587405.1 uncultured Rikenellaceae bacterium | reverse complement strand
AACGCTTCATCCATAGCAGTCAGCAGTTCAGGAGTGAAATGTGAGACCATCAGTTTCTTCCGGGAAGCTTCTCTGGTATCTGCCAGAATTATTACGGGAAGCTTTACGGCTCCGAATCTTTCCTTCAACTCAGCCAGACCATATTTACCATTAAGTGCATTATAATAACTCTCAACTGACGGGGAAGCCGATCCCATAATTGTTTTTGCCTTGTGAAAACCTGCAAGCATTATGGCTGAATCTCTTGCATGGTATCGCGGTGCAGGGTCGTGCTGTTTATAGGAACCATCATGTTCTTCATCAATAATAACAAGTCCCAGGTTGCTGAAAGGAAGAAAAACAGATGACCTGACTCCAAGTATAAGCCGGTATCCTCCGGAAGGGTTAGTATCAGCCACTTTTTTCCATATTTCAACTTTTTCCCGATCGGAAAACCTGGAGTGATAAACTCCGGTAAGAGACCCAAAATGCTTCTGCAACCTGAGAATTATCTGTGTTGTAAGTGCAATTTCCGGTAACAGGTAAAGTATCTGTTTTCCCAACTTCAGTTGCTCTTCTATCAGGTGAATATAAATTTCAGTTTTGCCACTTGATGTTATGCCATGCAATAATACAATGTCTTTTTCAGTGAAGTTTTGATGAACAGATTCCAGCACCAACGATTGGCTTTTACTAAGCTTGTTAAGCGGGACTGTCATGTTACTGCTGTCTGCCAGTCTTCCTACTTCGAGAGAAAAACATTCAAGTATCCCTTTTTTGACAAGTTCTCCAAAGCTTGGCGGTGATGATCCTGAATCTCTCAGCAATATTGATTTTTTTACCGGTATAACATTTGTTTTGGTTCCAAATTCCGAAAGGTGAAGATATGATGTCAGCAGTGCCGTTTGTCCGGGAGCTTTTTTAAGCTTATCAAGGATAATATTAAGTTCTTCATCCGTGTAGTTTTTCGCCATTCGTACAAATGTTTCCTCCCTGGGTTTATATTTTTCTACTACCGGAGCCGATGTATTTCCTTCGGGGAAGAGTATTCCCGGAACTGCAGCCTTCATCACCTCTCCCTCAGAGCACATATAATATTCTGATATCCACCCCCATAGCTTTAACTGTATTTCATTTACAACGGGAAGCGGATCAGGTATATCAACAACCGGACGAATTTTACTAAGTCCGGGAGGATCATCATATATTCTCGCAATGATACCTGAATATAGTTTCCTGTTACCAAGTTGAACAAGTACTCTGACACCCGGTCTGGCAACTGACAACAAATCAGTGGGGATACTATAGGTAAGCCGGCTTTTAATTGCCAAAGGAAGAATGATATCAGCGTAGCTTTGTTCCATCAGGAAAAGTTGCTTACAAAGTAATAAGAAAAATGCGAAGATTGCGCCTTTTGATCAAACAGACTTCAGGAATGAAGACATAACCGTGATAAGGTTTTCTTTCAGAATTGGTTTGATAAGACATGCATCACATCCGGCTTTGAGGATTTTGTCTTTGTCCTCATCAAAAATATAGGCTGTCTGTGCTATTATTGGCAGATTAGTGTCTAACTTCCTTATTTCCCTTGTAACATCAAGTCCGTTGATCTCAGGCATCTGAAGGTCGAGCAGGACAAGATCCAGATCGGTGTTATTCTTTACAGCTTCAATTGCAGAAACCCCTGAATTAGCAGTGATTACGTTTATTCCTGTATCCAGAAGTATTTTTTTAAGATATGTAAGGACATCAACATTATCGTCCACAAGCAGGCATTTATTGGCACTCCAGTCAATCTCTTCCACAGGCTGGTTTTTTTCGTTGGCACCTACTGATTCCGGTTCATTCTTTCCTGGCTTATCGAAGGGTATTGAAAATGTAAAAACCGATCCTATACCCTTTTCTGATTGTACAATTATCTTACCACCCATCCTGTGAATCACTTCTTTAACCAGCGTAAGACCGATTCCCAGCCCTTCAAAAGGACGATGATGTCCGTCTATTTCCTGCTGGAATTCTTCAAAAATACGGCCAAGATTCTCCTTGTTAATACCTATTCCGGTATCTTTTATTTTAAACACAAGGTCTCCATTCTGAGGATAATATGATAATTCCACTGCTCCATCAAGGGTAAACTTTATAGCATTATCCATCAAATGACTAAGAACTCTTTTAAGCCATATTTTGTCGGATAGAATTTTGTCAGTGGTTTCATCCAGTTGGGTTATTACAGTTAAGGTGATACTCTTTTCGTTTCTCCTGATCACCTGCTGAGCTTCTTCAATAACTTCTTTTACAACATGCCCTACTGAAACCTCCTCACTTGCTATCATTATCTGCGAACTTTCAAGTCTTGACAAATCTATTATATCGCTAATGATCTGAAGAAGTTTTTCACTGTTATATGTAATATGTTCGAAATAATGTTCTCTGTCTTTCCTGGATATATCCTCAGACAGGAGCAGGTTGGCAAATCCTACCACACTGTTAAGGGGTGTTCTTATTTCATGTGAGATATTGGCAAGGAAAGTCGATTTCAGTTTATTGCTGATTTCAAATTCAATATTTGCCTTGATAAGGGCTTCGTGTTCTTTTTTCAGTTCGGTTATATTGTGGAAAATCGTCATATGCCCAGTAGGTTTTCCCGATTCACCGTTAATAATAACAGAACATGCAAAAAGACATATATAATTTCCATCCTCTTTTAAAAATTTTAGTTCGCTTCTATAAAATCCCTCTTCTTCAAGATGTTTAAGCTTCTCCGAGTGGTAATCGCTGTCGTCAGGGGATATCAATTTAGAAGATGACTGAGAATTGTATGAGCCATTGTCGGATCCGGTCAGAAAAAAGTAGGCTTTATTCGCGTATTTCAGTGTCCCTTTATTATCAAAGAAGGCTATACCGTCATCAGGTGATTCTACAAGAGATCTGAAAAATGTTGAATTTTTGGTCTCTTCCTTTAATGAATTCTCAATATGAAGATTTGTTTCCTTTAGTTCACTTATCCTTTGGTGTAAATCGTAATTTTCCTGCTCAATTTCTTTGTTTTTTACGATAAGACCCTTCAGCTTATTCCTGAGCTTTAACGTAACATAAGCTGCTACTCCAAAGCTAATTAAAAGCAAGCCTGCAATAATAGCAATAACACCGGTCAAACCAATTTTGGGAATAATCATATCTCTAAAACAGACCTTTCAATTAAACACTTTCACCATCAGTCCGATAGACAAATATAATCATTCGCAGGATTATATAATCAAATACTTATTGATAAAAAATATTAAATTGCGAACATTTAGTGAATTAACTTATCAACAATCATGATTGAAAAATGTAATTCCTTTCAGGACAGCCGGAAATATACATTTGAATGATAAATACATCAGACCATGAAGGATAAAAAAAGTGATGAATCAAAAGTTATTGTAGAAGTAATTGAAGACGGACCTCTCAGGATAACGGGTCATTTTATCCTGAAAGATCTTCAGAGAGGCACTGAATCTGCACTAGAAAAAGTATTGCTTTGCAGGTGCGGGAAGTCATGTGATAAACCTTTCTGTGACGGATCGCACAGGAAATAATGTCATTTACTTTTCAGTACCAAACTGACTTTCTCAGCAGCCTCCCTGAATGAAATTGCAGAATATACGTCAAGTCCCGATTTATCAATAATCTCTTTTGCTTCTTCAGCATTTGTTCCCTGAAGTCTTATTATTACAGGTACATTTATTTTCCCGGCCGATCTGTAAGCTGCAATAATTCCATTAGCGACCCTGTCGCAACGTACAATACCTCCGAATATATTTATGAGTATCGCTTTTACTGCCGGATCTTTAAGTATGATCCTGAAACCAGCTTCAACTGATTTTTCATTGGCACTTCCGCCTACATCGAGAAAATTGGAAGGTTCACCTCCTGATAGCTTTATTATGTCCATTGTTGCCATTGCCAGTCCGGCGCCATTCACCATACAACCCACGTTACCATTGAGCCGGATGAAATTCAGATTATATCTGCCGGCTTCCATTTCAACAGGATCTTCTTCAAGCAAATCACGCATCTGAGCAAGATCGGGATGTCTGAAAAGAGCATTATCATCCAAGGTCATCTTACAATCGACAGCCAATATTCTGTTATTGCTGGTCTTTAATACAGGATTTATCTCAAGTAATTGTGCATCACATCCTTTAAAGGTTTCATAAAGACATTCAATGAACTTTTGCATATTCTCAAATGCTATTCCGGTCAATCCCAGGTTGAAAGCTATATTACGGCACTGAAATGGCTGAAGATCAATAAGCGGATTTATCTCTTCTGTGAAAATCTTTTCAGGGTTTTTTTCTGCAAGCTCCTCAACAGACACTCCGCCATCAGCAGTATACATAATTATATAACGACTTGTGTCGCGGTTGAGAAAAATACTAAAATAAAACTCACGGATGTCTGATTCTCCCTTGTAGTAAACGTCCTGTGCAACAAGTACCTTGTTCACTGTTTTTCCTTCGGGTCCGGTTTGCGGCGTAATAATCTTCTTACCAAGCAATCCTGCTGTAATAATCCCAGCTTCCTCAACTGATTTTGCCAGCTTTATTCCACCTGCTTTACCTCTTCCGCCAGCATGTATCTGTGCTTTTATAACAAAATATTCTGATCTGAATTTTTCCCGCAACAGGTTTGCAACCATTATTGCCTGATCAGGGGTTTCTGCAATAAATCCTTCCTGAATATCTACATTATATGAGCGGAGGAGTGATTTCCCCTGAAATTCATGAATATTCATATCAATAATCTTTATTTATTAGCAATAATCCAAAAATCACAGAAATCACCCTGATACAAAATAAGATAATAAAAACATATTTTCCCTAATTTAGCGCAAAAAAACGATGCGGAAGCTTCTCAACAGTGAACTTGGAAGAAAGAGTGTTGAACAATTCAGAAATGCCGGAAAATCACCTTTTATAATTATCCTTGACAATGTAAGGAGCATGAGCAATGTAGGATCGATATTCAGAACGGCTGATGCATTTATGGCAGAAAGTATTTATCTGTGCGGTATAACAGGGAAACCACCACATCCGGAAATACGTAAAACCGCATTGGGTGCAACGGAATCGGTTGAGTGGAAATACTTCAGCAATACAAATGATGCAATTGCCGGACTTAAATCGTCGGGATACAGGATCATTGGTGTAGAACAGGCTGAAGGTGCAGTCAACCTGAAAGATTTCAAAACAGAAAAGGATTTAAAATATGCACTGGTATTTGGTCATGAAGTCAATGGTGTAGACCAGAAAATCATTGATAAATGTGATTTTGTTATAGAAATACCCCAGTCGGGGACAAAACATTCATTCAATATAGCTGTAAGTGTGGGAATAGTATTATGGGAGCTATATAAAGCTTACATATAAAATAAGAGAATGCTTCAGAAGAATCTGAAACATTCTCTTTACAATATCATAAAACAGATACTTTTACTGGATCAATGATTTGAATGCATCATCTGCAAAGAATTTTGCAAATTCCATTTCCGTCTTTGCCATTGCCTTGAATGCAGGATCGATACCTATTGCTTCACGCAAGCCTGAAAACATATAGTTTTTGTCATCAAGACGTGCGCCAACTATTGCTTTAAGATAAGGAACATTACCTTTGCATGTTTCCTTCATGTTGTCGAGAGTAGCTTTTGCTCTGTTTACGTCACCCTTAAGGAGTTGTGCAAGTGCAAGGTTGAAGCACGATTCTGTTCCAAACAGATTAACTGCCTTGTCGTATTCGCCTTTTGTAATTGCGAGAACTCCAAGTCCCCATCTCGATTCGGGAATTTGTGCTGTCATTGAATTGAATAATTCTTCAGCTTTTACAAGTTCACCTTTAACAAGGGCTACGAAAGCCAGGTTATTTTTTACAACATCATTATTGTTGATAGCTTTTGCAGCTTCAAAAGCTTTTAAAGCATCATCTATTTTTCCAAGAGCCATAAAGGTATAACCGATATTGTTATGTGCCCTAACGCATTTAGGATATGCTTCAGCAGCAGCTTGATAGAATTTCAGTTGTTCGTTAAGGTCTTTGGTCAAAGTTGATGCATAAAGCATTTCCTCAAGACTCAGTACTTTCGGATTAGATTTCGCCAGTGCAAGAATCTGTTCGTCGCTACGACCTATCTTATCAACATTTACGGTCATTGTTGACCTTCTAAGTTTTGGAAGGATGTCTGTTTTGAGGACTTCATAGGCAGAAGACATATTCTTGATCTCTCTTTCACGTACTACAGGATCGGCATACATGGAAAGAACACGAAGGATCAGATCTTTATCCTGAATAGATGATTTTTCAACTTCTTCCTTAAAGCCTTCCCAGTCTTCTGCAGTTGTCAAGTTGTCAAAAAAGTCACCAGACTTTGCTGCTTCAATTTTTGAGAATTCCTTTTTGATGAATTTATCAGCTGCATTACCTCTGTTGCCTGACAGTCTTTCATTCAGTGAAAACGGTCCATCCGGTGATGCATAGGAACTTATTGTGGTTGTTTTGAACTGGCGGTCGGGATCAGCATCAACAGCCTTAATATATTCTCTCAATGCAAGAATGTCTGCAGCTTTCAGTTCCGAACTGCGTATATCGGCTCTGTTTATAAGATAATTAATATTAGCCACCTGTGTTTCAGGAATAATCCTCTGGAACTCATCCTTCATAATAACAGCTCTGCTATGTATTTTAACAAGTGTTGATGTAGATATAACGCCATCAGCAAGCTTAACCGGCTCAAAATCGAGACTTTTTGCCCCTCTTGTAGCATTTACTCTTAGCATAAGTTCGGAAACTCTCATCGCATCTTTATAAGGGATAACGGCATTATAGGTGAAATTTCCGCCCGCATAGGTAATTACCTGATTATTGGCCATAACTTTCTCACCTTGTAGTACCTGTACCTTATCAAAGGCAGTTTCGCCACCTTCATATACAAGAACCGGAGTGGCAGTAACTGTAGCCTTCTTGTCAAAATACTTTTCCGGAAATTCACCCTTGATAGTTACATTT
>CAZPMM010000082.1:2161-7060 GCA_964587405.1 uncultured Rikenellaceae bacterium | reverse complement strand
TATTCGGTTATAATTGCAGCAGTGAAAATATTGATTTCCTTTTTTCGCTGTTATGGTCAGGGACACGTACCACACGTGAGGCAGCTTTAAGCAGTATCTCATCGTGCAATTACAGGATGACCCCCCGTGACAGGGAAAAACTCAACTGGCTTATCACCGATGTAATTGGGGTCATTACCTGGAACATTTCAGCAGGCGTCACGATAAGCAGGATGGATAGCGGGAAACAAGCTGATGCAATTGATCAGGAAAACACAAGATGGATAGATTTTCTTTTCACACTGCTTTCGGTCTCATACGGTAAGGAATCAGTAAATGAATTCAGGAGAAATCTTGAATCGGATACGGTTGAAAGCTACTGCCATGCGCTGGAAATGATGGACATATTGTTCGACGATCAGGTAAAGACGAGATTGAAAGTATTATTTGACCGCTTATCTCCACAATCGAAACTCAGAACCCTTTTTAGGTTTTATTCCGGAGAAATACTTGATTTTGAAAATCTTACGATAGCTATTATTAACCGGGACTATAATCTGATGGGGGTATGGCTCCGCGTATGCATAATCAGAAATATACCGAAAATAAGTACTGATGAAATGGCAGATTCATTCATCGCACTTCTTTTCAGCCCTGAACTGATACTCCGACAGGAAACTGCCAGATTGCTTTCACGCTCAGGGGGAGAGTTTTACCGGAAGGTTTCCGACAGAATCCCCGACAAATTGAAAGGGATGATTGATCAAATCATAAATGAAAAATTTCCTGAAAATGAGCTGGTTTATAATAAAGTCATCTTCCTGAAATCGCTTCTGGATACCCTTCCAGAGGAGAATTTGCTGACTCTTGCAGAAGAGCTTGTATATACTGAATTGCTTTTGCCTGAAAATCTGCCACAGGAAAATGGATATATTCTTTGGGAATATAATTGCCAGCTTAAAGAATTCCGGGAAAGGATCTTTTATGATAACATACTGAGGGGAATTTCATTAAAAGAGAATGATGCATTTTGTTATGTTCTTAACCTGAATGCATTGACAGATCATCTCGACCTATTCCCTGAACATTCACTTGAAATATTTAAAATGATAGATGAAATCGAAAGAAGAAACCAGTAAGTTTAATCCCTTTCCGGGGCTCAGGCCTTTCACCTTTGAAGAAAGTGAACTTTTCTTCGGACGTGAAAAGGAGAGAGAAGAAGTTATGGACAAGCTACTTAAAAACCGTTTCGTTGCAGTTACAGGATCTTCAGGTAGTGGTAAATCATCACTTGTTTACTGCGGAATTCTACCCAGAATAATTGAGATGGGTAACAAAGAGTCTTCTCCATGGCGTATAATAATATTCAGACCGGGAAATAATCCTTTTGAAAATCTGGCCGCTGCCATGCATGAAAACATAGCCGGAACCGGACTGAAAGAAGTACCGGTTGAAACCTTGTTGGCAGACCTGCACAGACAATCTGATGGTATTTCAACGGCATTGAAAAAACATATTATCAGAGGATATGAAAAAGTATTGCTCGTGGTAGATCAGTTTGAGGAACTATTCAGATACAGAACTTCTGATAATGATGGATTATTTGGAACCGAAACAAGTGAATTTGTTGAGAATCTTGTGAATGCTGTCAGCCTTTACGACTCAAGGATATTCACTATTGTGACAATGAGAGCTGATTTTATGGGTGAATGTGCATATTATCAGGGTCTTACTCAGCTGATAAATAAAAGTAATTTTCTTTTACCAAGAATGGAAAGAGAAAATTACAGACAGGTGATTGAAGGTCCGGTCAAATATGCTGGTGCTTCTGTGGATCAGTCATTTATTCAGACACTTCTGGATGATGTTGATGATCAGATGGATCAATTGCCAATACTGCAGCATGTACTTATGAGGACATGGAATCACTGGCAGGAACTCAGGGACCCTGACCGTCCTCTCGGATATACAGATTATGACTCGGTCGGGACGATGAGAAATGCAATGTCGAGGCATGCTGATGAAGCTTATGGTGAACTGGATAACAGGGGAAAGGAAATTTGTAAAAAAATGTTCCGGGCAATAACCACAAAAGGACCCGATAACAGAGGTATCAGAAGACCAACTGTTTTTTCAACTTTGAGATCAATAATAGATTGTTCGTCAGAAGAACTTATTCATGTAATTGATATATTCCGGCAACCTTCAAGATCATTTCTGACTCCAAGGATTGAAGTCGGGATAACAGATAAAACAGTAATTGATCTGTCTCACGAGAGCCTTATAAGGTTATGGAACAGGCTGAACGGATGGGTTGATGAAGAAGCTGCTTCGGTTCGGATGTACCTGAAACTGGCAGAAACCTCATCAATGTATCAGCACGGAAAAAATGGATTATTGAGACCTCCCGATCTTCAGTTGGCAATTAACTGGCGTGATCAAGAAAAACCCACACTTAAATGGGCAAGGAGATATGACCCTGCTTTTGAAAGAGCTATGGTTTATCTCAGAACCAGTGAAAAAGAATATTTGGATGAGGAGGAGAGAAAACTAAAACTTCAGAAAAGCAAAATAAAACGTTTCAGAATAATATCCGTTTTATTCGGTGGTGCAACAATAGTTGCTCTGGGTTTTATGTTATCTGCATTAATACAAAAAGTGTCAGCTGACAGGCAAAAAAAGATTGCCGAAACAAAACAACTTATTGCTGAAAAGGAAAAAATGCGTGCTGATTCATCAACAACTGCAGCCATTCTCAGACTTAAACAAACAGAATCCGGAGCATTTATGGCAAGAAAAGATGCAGAAGAAGCTCTTAAGCAGAAAGAGATATTCAGAACACAACTTTACTATGCCCGGAGTGAAGCCGATTCGGTACGGAAAACCATTCAGACCTTTGATAAAAGGATAAGCGAAGCGTCAGAACAAAAAGATGCTGCAACCAGGCTTAGAATGAGGTCAGTCGGGAAAATTCTTTCGCTTAAATCATTACAGCTTAACGGACAGAAAGATCTCCAGGCACTTCTTGCATATCAGGCATACCTTTTCAACAAAAACAACGGAGGTTATGAAAATGATGCGGACATATTTAACGGATTGTATAATGTTGTGAAACAATATGGAGATGGATTTAAAGTTTATGAAGGCCATCAGAATGAAATAAAAAGTATTGCATTTGCCCCCCGGGAAAATGAATTTTATACATCCGGAAACGAAGGAAAGATATTGAAATGGACCATTAACGGAGATTCAGATGACTTTACGGAGATCTATTCCGGTGAAAAGATGATACAGGTACTTGCAGTACATCCTGAAGGCTCATGGCTCGCGGCCGGTGAAGGAAATTCATCAATTCAAATGATTCCTTTGAAGACAGGCGGTGTACAACACAAGTTGGTAGCACATACTTCAAGGATTAATTCCCTGAATTTCACAACAGACGGTAATTACCTTTATTCGGCATCACTGGATGGAAGAGTTCTTAAATGGGATCTTTACGAGAGAAAATGTACCAATGTCACCCTGGCAGAGATGAGTATTTATGCGGCAGATATCTCATCGGGAGAAGAATATATTGCCGGCATCAGTTCTCAGGGAAATGTAATAGTCTGGAAACCTGAAAATATTCAGGAGCGTTTTATTATTCAGACTGAAAGAAGGAATATAACCGCGATACGTTTTAAACCGGGTGAAAGTATTCTTGCACTGGGAAATGCAGATGGATATGTTGAACTATGGGATGTCAGCTCAAAGGAAAGGATTTCAGCTGTAAGAGCACATAACGGAAAGGTGAATGATATTCGCTTTAACGAAGTTTTAAATCAGATGGCTACTGCCGGAAACGATCAATGTATAAGGATCTTTAATATAGCGGATGCAAAAGATCTTTCAGAACCTCCGCTAGTATTTGCCGACAATGGAGGAGCCGTTGTTTCCATCCGTTTCAGTAATGACGGACAACAAATTGTGTCAGGAACTATTTCAGTCCGGCAGAACCTTGTAAGCAGGCCTGTAAACTCATCTTATATGGTAAGTGATATATGTTCACTGATCCCGAGAAACCTTACAAAGGAGGAATGGAATTTATATGTGGGCAGGGATATCCCACATGAGATGACTTGCAGAGAGTTTGATCTTAAAATAAAAGTAAGGGAGGTGAAATAAATTATATTGTTTACAATAAATAAATTGTGCTGAATTCCTTTTTAGCTAATTTTACACCCTGTATTCTGAAAAGAGTATAATTATTCCGTCCTTATCTCATGAAAGACCGGCAGTTGAATTTGTAAGCTCCTGCGTATGGGAATATGAGTAAATTTGTTCCCTCTGGGGACAGGGGATGTAAAATTTAATTAAACATCAATTGAAAAAATGAATAACAGAAAAACTCTTCTGATGATCCTTGATGGCTGGGGCATAGGTGATGGAACCAAAGCCGATGTGATCAGTACAGTGCCAACACCTAACCTTGATGAACTTTGTAAAAAATATCCCTGTTCCAGGCTCTTTGCATCAGGTGAAAATGTAGGATTGCCTGACGGGCAGATGGGCAATTCCGAAGTGGGCCATCTTAATATTGGTGCAGGAAGAATAATTTATCAGGATCTGGTCAAAATAAATAAGGAATGTAAAACCGGCGAGATAAAAAACAATAAAGTACTGACAGATGCATTTTCTTATGCACGTGAAAAAAACAAGCAGGTCCATTTCTTTGGGTTGCTGAGCGATGGAGGTGTACACTCTATGGATCGTCATCTTTATTATATGTGCGACATGACAATGGACTACAATATTAAAAATGTATTCATTCATGGATTCGGAGATGGCCGTGACACTGATCCCCGGAGCGGGAAAAGTTATATGAAAAACCTTCTCGATCACCTTAAAAATTCCAATGGCAAAGTTGCTTCTTTCGTTGGA
>CAZPMM010000082.1:0-2151 GCA_964587405.1 uncultured Rikenellaceae bacterium | reverse complement strand
GCAATGGACAGAGACAAAAGGTGGGAAAGGATAAAGGAAGCCTATGACCTGATCGTTAACGGCATAGGTATTCCGGTTACCGATATTCTTGATGCAATGCAAAAGTCGTATGATTCAGGAGTAACTGACGAATTCATGAAACCGATAGTGGTAGTTGATAATTCGGGACAGCCTGTGGGAAAGGTAAAGGAAGGTGACGTCGTAATCTTTTTCAATTTCCGCAACGACAGGGCTAAAGAGCTTACTATTGCTCTTACCCAGAAAGATATGACAGAATTCGGCATGAATATTATTCCTCTGTATTACTGTACAATGACTCCTTATGATGCCACATTTAAAGGTTTACATGTGATTTATCCAAAGGAGAATGCTGATAATACGATGGGAGAAGTTCTTGCTGCTGCAGGAAAGAAGCAACTGAGAATTGCTGAAACAGAAAAATATGCACATGTTACATTCTTTTTCTCCGGAGGAAGGGAAGAAGTTTTTGAAAATGAAGACAGGACGCTGATACCCTCACCAAAGGTAGCTACCTATGATCTTCAGCCTGAAATGAGCGCATACCTTGTAAAGGATGCGGTAATTAAAGCTATCGGAACAGAAAAATATGATTTCATCTGCCTTAATTTTGCAAATGGTGATATGGTAGGTCATACAGGTGTTTACAAGGCTATTATGAAAGCTGTCGAAACAATCGATAATTGTGTGGGAGAAGTTGTTAAAGCTGCCAGATCGAAAGGATATGATGTTCTGATAATTTCAGATCATGGCAATGCCGATAAGGCTTTAAATGAAGATGGAACACCCAATACTGCTCACTCGCTTAACCCTGTTCCATGTATACTGGTAAGCGATGATTATAAAAGTATTAGTGAAGGTATTCTTGCGGATGTTGCACCAACCCTGCTGACTTTAATGGGAATAAAAATCCCGCCTGAAATGACAGGTAAGGTACTTATTCAGTAGATACTTTCTCAAATAGGAATATCCGTGTCCTTCTGTGTATCCACTATGGACCTCTTCCGCTTTAAGTGGGACAGGTTGTGTAAGTTCTTAAATTCTTTTTTATTCCGCAGAGTTAATAAATTAATATATGCTACAGATTGACGATATAATATTTAGTTTAGACATCATCGAAAAGAAATTCTCCTGCGATCTGGAGCATTGCAGAGGAACCTGTTGTCGTTATGGCGATTCCGGGGCGCCGCTTACAGATGGGGAGGTTGAAATACTGAAAGAAATATGGCCTGATCTGAACCCCTTCCTGAGGAGGGATGGTATAGCTGCAATTGAAGAGCAGGGGACAAGTATTACTGACAGTGATAATGACAATGTTACTCCGCTTATAAATAATATGGACTGCGCCTATACGGTTTTTAAAGGTAAAACTCTTATGTGTGGAATTGAGAAAGCATGGTCGCAAGGTAAAATTAATTTCAGAAAACCACTTTCATGCCACCTGTTCCCGATCAGGGTAAAGCAATTTTCCGGTTTCAGGGCGGTAAATTATGAAACATTGTCTATCTGCTCGGGCGGAAGGGAAAAGGGCAAAAAAGATGGCAGGTATCTTTATGAATTTCTGAAAGAGCCTTTGATAAGGGCTTTCGGTGAAAAGAAATATGAGGAACTGACTATTGCGGCAGAACAGATAAGGAGCAAAATTTAAAAGATTTATAATCATTTTCTAAATTTTAAATACTCAATTTTTTGTGTATTTAAATTGAGGAATGATCGGAATCCCATGACGGATATTTAAATTTTTAACACATAAAGAAGTCAATTTCGACTGATTCTTAAAAAATTACTGCTTAATATTTGGTTTGATTAAAAAAAAAAGTATTTTTGACAAATAAATTTAAAACCTAAAACTAAACAAGTTATGAGGAAACTATTACTAATTTTTTTGTTTGTGTTTGCAGGGATCATGACCTTGTTTGCGCAGACAAGAGTAATTTCAGGGACCATTACCTCCTCGGTGGAGGGAGAAGGTCCGATCCCCGGTGTTACGGTACAGGTAAAGGGCACGTCCATCGGTGCTATTACTGATGCAAACGGGCGCTACTCCATAAATGTACCGGCAAATGCAACTACCCTAATGTTTTCATATATCGGTATGAAAACGCAGGAAGTTGAAATAGGAAACCGTAGTGA
>CAZPMM010000081.1:0-7064 GCA_964587405.1 uncultured Rikenellaceae bacterium | reverse complement strand
TCCGGCATTGATAAGCGCGTTCATAAGTAACATTTACAGAGGATTCCCGGTTGACTGGAATACAACAGCATGTTGTACAGATGAAGTTACAAGACGTAACAACGCTACATATAATTTGATCACCGCGGGCGACCTGACACCCGGTAATACTCAAATGGTTAATTACTGGTATGGAGGATCAGGAGGAAACAGCGGTGGTGCAGGATACTGGAGTTGCAGTTATTATGAAACGGTTTCTAAATGTAATATTTTCTTTGCTAATATTGACAAGGCTACATTTGATGAAACAACCAGGAACAGAATGATCGGCGAAGTCAAATTTTTACGCGCTTATGCCTATTTCAGACTGGTCTGTTTTTATAATGGAGTCCCTTTAATTACTACAACCTTCAACCTCGATGATGATTTCTATCTTCCCAGAAATACTTATGATGAATGTATGAAATTCGTTTTGGATGAACTGGAAGAAGCTATTCCTCTATTGCCCTTAACCTATGATGCTGCAAATCTTGGAAGAATAACAAAGGGAACTGCGATGGCGGCGAAAGCACGGGCATTGTTATTTATGGCAAGCCCACTGAATAATCCGGCAAATGACCAGACAAAATGGCAGAAAGCAGCTGATGCAGCTAAAGCAGTCATTGATCTGGGAATATATTCATTGTATCCTGATTATAGAAAATCTTATCAGGACGATGCAATATATAATTCAGAAGTGATATGGAACAGGCTGTATAATAATGTTCCTTATCCTGAGATGAGAGTTGAACTGAGTCATTTCCCTCCCGGT
The DNA here is from genome assembly GCA_964587405.1 of uncultured Rikenellaceae bacterium. GTDB lineage: Bacteria > Bacteroidota > Bacteroidia > Bacteroidales > VadinHA17 > LD21. The sequence goes on along the minus strand of CAZPMM010000081.1, from coordinate 6,274 downwards.
TATTATGGCTATGCCCATATCCATCCCTTACAGAACATGGTTGATGAATATGAAAGGACAAACGGGCTTCTTCCCAAAGAAGATCCTGAATACGATCCCTATAATGGCCAGTGGGAAAACCGTGATCCGAGATTTTATGCCTGTATAAATTATGATGGTGCGATGTTCCAGGGACGGGAAGTAGAATGTTTCCTTCCTGGGGGACAAGACTCTAATGAAGGACCAATTGAAGCATGGAATGCAACAACAACCGGTTATTATGCCCGGAAATTCGGAAATGAATCTATAATTAGGCCACGTGGAACTAATGTAGGCAATACCCCATGGCCTCATTTCCGTTATAATGAAGTATTACTGAATTATGCTGAAGCAAATTACTTCCTTGGAAAAGAAGATATCTGCAGACAGTATATAAATATGATAAGAAGTCGTCCAAGTGTTAATATGCCCGCGGTTACTGCAACAGGTAGTGATCTTCTGAAGAAACTCCAGCATGAACGAAAAATCGAACTATTCCTTGAAGGTCATCGCTTTTTCGATGTCAGACGCTGGAAGATCGCTCCTGAAGTGCTGAGCATTGATGCAGAGAAAGTCGATATACATAAGGATCCTGTCACAGGTGTGAAAACTTATACTTATTCTGTATTTCAGCCTAGAAACTTCCCGGATAAAATGTACTACCTGCCGATACCACAGGCAGAAATGGAAAAGAATACTAATCTGGTTCAAAATCCCGGATATTAATGGTTGTATTTTAATAACTTATCAGGGCAGGTCCCAAACAAACCCTGCCCTGATATTTTTCTCTCTTTCAATAATCAAATCTTCATAATCTTGACTTTGTTCTGAAAAGTCTTCAAGATTTATTGATCATTAAGGTTAAATTATTTACCGGTTTTTTTAATGGATTTTTATGGAGAGAGAAGATTTGAAAGATGATAAAACTAATACTTAATTATATGAGTAAAGCTAAAATGTCACGTAGTCAGTTCATTAATACTACATTAGGTGTATCAGCCATATCTGTGGCCGGAATGAAAGGCTCTCCATTGTTCAGGATTATTGAATCGCAACAGAAGTCATTCGAAATGAATGAACAGATGAAATCGGCATATGAGATTGCACTGAGTATCCTTAAACCCTCCCGGTCGCAACTTGAGCACGGACTTGAACTGCACAAAAATTCTGTGGTATTTGATACCTACGGATTTCAACCTACTGCTGCCCCAGATGGAGCTTTAATTGCTGCAGCTCTTAAAAATAATGCTTCAGCACTTGAATTGCAGGATATGAGGGAAGAAATGTCGATGACCCGGTATGTAAAAAATGAGCATGAAAGAAAGGAATTTGAAAATGCATGGAATGCCTCGGGTGTTACCTGTGTTTTTCAGAATGCAGGAGAGGAAGGTAATGCTATTGACAGATTGCTAAAACGACTTGCAAGATTTACTTATTCGACCGATATGTTAAAGGAATTTGTCTTTAAGGCAGTTAACCCAGACGATATCATTAAAGCAAAAAAAGAGAACAGACATGCTCTATATTTCAGCGGCAACGGAGTACCTCTGCCTCAGGACTGGGTATCAGTTGAAGAAGAGCTACGCTATATAAGGATCTTTTACCAGTTGGGGATAAGAATGATGCATCTTACCTACAATCGGCGCAATATGATAGGTGATGGTTGTGGAGAATCATCAAATGGCGGTTTGAGCGATTTCGGACGTGCGGTGGTTAAGGAGATGAACCGTGTCGGGGTTATTGTTGATATAGCACATTCGGGATGGAAGACCAGCCTTGAAGCAGCAAAAGTATCTGAAAAACCAATGGTTGCCAGTCATAGTTGTGCTGCATCAATAAACAAGGTTATAAGATCGAAACCCGATGAAGTCATTAAAGCTATTGCTGATAGCGGAGGTTATATTGGCATTTGTTGTATCCCACGCTTTCTTGGAGGTACCGGTGATATAGCAGCATTGATGAAACATATAGATTATGTTTTCAGAAAATTTGGTTCTGATTATGTTACAATTGGCACTGATCATGGCTATTCATCCAGGTTTAACGCTATGGAAAACAAGATCATTTCAGCTTCAGGGGTCAGGCAGAGTTCCAGACCAAGATGGGAAGGACTGTGGCCTGATGAGGGTGTGTTTAATGAAAAGCCTGAAATGCAGCAAAGTATGGCTTGGACAAACTGGCCTCTTTTTACTGTCGGAATGGTTCAGATGGGCTATTCGGATACCGACATTCAGAAAATACTGAGCGGGAATGCACTCAGGGTGGCAAGGGCTGCTCTGGATATCTGAAAAACGGTGCAAAATGAACTCAGGTCGGTATTTCAATCCGGTAATGTAGATATAAGTGGCAAATATTACCGCTTATATCTCAATGGGATGTATCTGACAACAGTGTTTATTTCATGATTATGAAGAGATAATCTCAAATCTGGGCTGATTAGCTATGCTTTTTTTAACCTTGCAAAGCTCTGCAACATGAATGAGTGAGGCTCTGTATTTTTCAGGGAAATCAGGGGGAAGTTTTATATCAAGCCTGATTACTGTTGGCAGACCTGTTTCCTGATCCCATTCATGGGTCTGGATAATTTTAATTCCTTCCGCAGGTATGCCCCTGTTATCACAGAATGACTTTACATAAATACCCGAGCAGGTACCTATTGATGCAAGGAAGAGATCAAATGGTGTGGGTGCGCTGTTAGTACCTCCGTTATCGATTGGCTGATCGGTTATGATTGAATGGCCATGAATATGTGCAGTAATTATTTTACCGCCATCGAATGTGATTTCCATATAACAAGTTTTTAATTAAGCCTCTGTGAGGCTCTGTGAAATCTCCGTGTTAGTTCTTAAAAAACATTGCACAGAGTTCCACAGAGTTTCACAAAGGTAAGAACAGATAAAAAGAAATTTTGTTTATTTTTTTAGTATTGTACCAAGGATTTTTTCCTTGTCAAGTTTTTTTGTACAGAAGAACCAGTCATGGCATGTCATTTCTCCCTTGCTTTCCATTCTTTCCTTGGCTGTTCCACATGACCCTGCAGTAGGTACAATAACATCATCACCAGGTCTCCAGTCAGCGGGAAGAGCTACACCAAAAGCATCAGCTGTCTGCAAACCGATCAATACCCTGTATAGTTCGTCAAAATTTCGACCTAGACTTAAAGGATAGTAAATGATTGTGCGGATTATACCTTTTGGGTCAATAAAGAATACTGCTCTTACAGCTTTTGTGGAACTTTCACCGGGCTGAAGCATCCCGTATGTTTTAGCTACTTCCATTGTAATATCCTCGATGAGAGGGAAAGTAACTTCAACATTCTTCATGCCCTTATATTCTATCTTTTCTTTAATTGTACGGAGCCAGGCAATATGGCTATAAAGACCGTCAACAGAAAGTCCTACAAGCTTGCAGTTTGCTTCGTTGAACTTCTTTTCCATACTGGCAAAGGTTATGAACTCCGAAGTACAAACCGGGGTAAAATCGGCAGGATGGCTGAATAAAATAACCCAGCTTCCCTTATAATCGCCAGGAAAATTGATGTCACCCTGTGTTGTAACAGCTTTGAATTCCGGAGCTTTATCTCCGATACGTGGCATTGCATAAGTTTTTTCTTCCATAGTTTTTCTTTTTTGATTATTGTGATTTATTAATTGTTAATTGCTAATTGCTAATTGCTAATTGCTAATTGCTAATTGCTTTAGATCCTATCCAGTACTTATAATAAGCAAGCCATTCATCGGCAAGTGCTTTATTGAGGAGCTTAATAAGTTCATCAACATCCATTTTTACGATTGATCTTCCAATTTCTGCCATAATGATTTAATTTATCTTTGATTTTGAATTTAAGTTATTTCCGGTTAAAATCAGGTGTTTATCATTCATTTCCTAGATTCAGTTTAATGGTATTTTTATGCAAGAAAATCAGACTGCTGATGTTGTTTTTTCTTATCATTTTTTTTGTCTGCAGAAGACTTATTTTCGTTTTTTTGTTTTCCTATGATCTGGAGTTTAAAGTCTTCCACAATGAATCCGGGGATCTTTTTCTTCTGAAAGTAGTCTGACAGAATTTTGTCAAGTTCGTCGTCATAAAAGTCCTTGATAGTATTATTTAAGGATGAGTAAATGTGATGATGTCTCTTTTTGTTAGCATCGTATCTGATTATTTCACCATCGGTTTTTACTCTTTCAATTATTCCTAGCTGAGTGAATTTGTCAAGTATTTTGTAAACTGTTCCAAGAGGAATATTAGGGTAGGTTATTCTCAGATATTGAATTATATCATCTGCTGTAGGGTGTGTATCAAGGTTCATTACGACCTCAAGGACGGCAGTTCTCTGGGGAGTTATCCTGAGACCTTTTTCTGAAAGGATTTTAATTACTGTTTTATTAGCCACGGTTAATGTTTTACTATAATATTCGTTTTTTAAAGGCAGGTATTTTAAAAATAAGTTAATTTCAAGTGATTTATTATCAAATGATTTTAAATATTTTTTAATAATACCTACTAAAAGAAAAAAATTATTTTGTAATAATCATTCTCTTTTAAGAGAGAGTAAAAATAATACTATTTCCGGAATTAAAAAAATTTTTTGCCGGATATGAAAAAAATAATTAATGATTTTTATGCATGCCAGAACTCAATCCTTACCTGAATCAAATATTATTCAGGGACTGGTTTACCTTCCTGCCAGACTTAAAAACCGGCAGAAACGCAGGAGGCAGGTATTACAGCCTGTCCCGGCTGATCAAGATTCTTAAGATTTACAATTATTTCCCAATACCGTTTAGTTAGTGAAAAATAGTTAATAAAAGTCGATAAAAAAGTTCTTTGCAAAGCTGATTATTGGTAATGTTTATTATCTTAGGGGTATAATGACCGCAAATATAAAGCTGGGAAAAAGACAATATTTCGTGAAAATTCAATTAATAATATTGTCAAGTCATTGGATATGAAGAATGTAATTGCCGTTCAAAAGACGGTTTTACGGGAGTATTCTAACGAGACGGAAATTAAATTTCAAAACAACAGTGGTTTTCATATCAAGAGGCGTTAAAAGTTCATTGCAAAGGGAGTTGGATTCCTTCTAAAGGCTTTATTATATGAATTATAAAAGATTATAGTTTAACTAAACGACATTGTATTAATTTTGAAAAAAAGAAAAAATAACCTTTGAACCGGATTAAAAAAACGAAGATTATGAAACCAAAGAAAACTAAAACTGAAGAAATTAAAAGCCGAAGAAACTTTATTAAATCAACGGGATTTGTTACTGCCGGTCTTGTTCTGACTTCTCCGAAAATTTCAATTTCAGGAACCTCGCAGAAGGATCAGGAAAAGCTGGCACTTAAAGGGGGGCCAAAAGCTGTCACGGCTTCACATGATGATTCTACAACATGGCCTCGCTATGGGGCTGAAGAAGAAAAGGCAGTTCTTGAAGTCCTTAGGAATCCAAACTATAAACCGAATGATGTATTAGAGGAAGCATGGAAGAAACATTTTAACCTTCCTTATTGTAAAGCTCACTATAATGGGACAAGCGCTATCACAGCCATGTTCTTTGCCTTAAAACTTCCTGCCGGCAGCGAGATAATGGTGCCATGCTCAACATTCTGGGCAACCATAACACCTATGAGGTTTTTCGGCCTGGTTCCTATTATGATTGATATAAACCCGGTTACCCTTAACTTTGATATCGAAGATGCCAGGCGCAAATTGACAAGAAATACAAAGGCAGTATTCCCTGTTCACTATATGGGGATGCCGGCCGACATGGACTATATATCAGAGTTCTGTAAAGAGAAAGGTCTCATTCTACTTGAAGATGCATGCCACGCTCATGGTGCTTCAATGCATGGTAAGGCAATGGGTTCATGGGGACGTATGGCATGCTTCAGCTTCCAGGCAAGCAAACCACTCCCGGCCATAGAAGGAGGAATAGGAAATTACCAGAACCAGGAAGATTTTGAAACGGCAACCATATTAGGCCATTACGAATGGGCTTCAAAGTTGAAGGGCAATAATAAAAAGTATAGCTACGGTCTTGGAATGAAGCTACGTATGCACCCGGTAGCAGCTGCTCTAGCAAAATGCCAGCTTGATGTGCTTGACTCGCGTAATGCAATCCTGAAAGCGCAGGTTCGTAAGCTTAATGACCGGATAACTAAATTGCCGGGTTTATACGAGCAGCAAAATCGTCCTGATGTGGATCGCGTCTACTATGCTGGCAACCGCTTCCTTCTTAACGAAGCTGAAGCA
>CAZPMM010000080.1:0-7134 GCA_964587405.1 uncultured Rikenellaceae bacterium | reverse complement strand
TGCATCCGGGTTGTTGAAAAATTACCGGCTGCCGGCTCCGGTAATTGACTATATTTGACGAAAATTTCCGGAAAATGACTGTTGTTGGATATTCAGAAGAGCATATTAAGACTCTTGAGTGGCGTGAACATATCAGGCTCAGGCCTGGTATGTATATCGGGAAACTTGGGGACGGATCGTCCAAAGATGATGGTATATATGTTCTGTTAAAAGAAGTAATGGATAATGCCATTGATGAGTTCATGATGGGATTCGGGAAGAAAATAGATGTTTCCATTAACGGGAGAGAAGTAAGGGTTCGCGATTACGGAAGGGGAATTCCTCTTGGAAAGGTGAATGATGCAGTGGCACGGATGAATACCGGCGCAAAATATGACTCAAAGGCATTTAAAAAATCTGTGGGTCTTAACGGAGTCGGAGTCAAAGCTGTCAATGCACTTTCTTCGAAGTTTATTATCAGATCAATTCGCGACGGCAAACTTAAAATGACCGAATTTGAACATGGACTGATCGTCAAAGATCATATTCAGCTGAAAACGGATGAGGAAAATGGTGTGGAAGTCATATTTCAACCTGATGAAAACATGTTCGGTAATTATTTTTACGTGTCGGAATATGTTGAAACAATGCTGAAGAACTATGTATGCCTCAATACAGGTCTGGTAATAAATTTTAACGGCAACAAATTCTTCTCAAAGAACGGTCTGGCTGATATGCTCAATGAAAACATGAGCAAAGAAGGTCTTTATCCTCTTATCCATCTTATAGGTGAAGATATAGAGATTGCATTTACTCACGGATTGCATTACGGGGAGGAATATCTCAGTTTCGTTAACGGGCAGAATACCACACAGGGCGGCACTCACCTTATAGCTTTTCGTGAAGCTCTTGTAAAGACTATCAGGGAGTTTTATAAAAAGGATTATGATCCTTCTGATATAAAATCGTCAATAATTGCTGCTGTAAGTATAAAAGTTGAAGAACCGATCTTTGAATCCCAGACAAAAACGAAGCTCGGATCAAAGGATATGAGTCCGCAGGGGCCTTCAATAAGGAATTTTATAAATGAGTTTGTCAAGAAACAGCTTGATGACTATCTGCACAAAAATCCCGAATCTGCCAGGATATTGCTGAAAAAGATACAGGATTCCGAAAAAGAACGTAAGGCAATATCTTCCATACAGAAACTGGCACGTGACAAGGCAAAGAAAGTCAGCCTGCATAATAAGAAGCTTCGCGATTGCAGGATACATTTCAATTCCAGTGATCCCCGGAAACTCGAATCGACAATTTTCATAACCGAGGGCGATTCTGCCAGCGGATCCATTACCAAATCAAGGGATGTGGAGACACAGGCTGTATTCAGCCTCAGGGGTAAACCGCTGAATTCATATGGTCTTACGAAAAAAATAGTATATGAGAATGAAGAATTTAACCTTCTTCAGGCAGCTCTGAATATTGAAGACGGTATTGAAAACCTTCGTTATAATAATGTGGTAATTGCAACTGACGCTGATGTCGACGGAATGCATATAAGGCTTCTTCTTCTTACATTTTTCCTGCAATTTTTCCCCGATCTGGTCAGAAGGGGGCATGTTTATATTCTTCAGACACCTCTTTTCAGGGTCAGGAATAAAAAAGAGTCAAGATACTGTTATTCTCCTGTTGAGAAATCAAAAGCTATTGCAGCTCTTGGACCCAATCCTGAAATAACGAGGTTTAAAGGTTTGGGCGAAATATCTCCCGATGAATTCAGACATTTTATAGGAAAGGATATTCGTCTCGAACCTGTAAGAATGAAAAAATCTGATGAGATAAACGGATATCTCGAATTTTATATGGGTAAAAATACTCCTGAACGTCAGGATTTTATAATTGGAAACCTGAGATTTGAAGAAGATCTGGTTGAAGTTGAATAAAAGGCTGAAGACAAGGGTGGGTAAGATGTGATCTATGGAAGAGTTTGAAATTGACAGCGATTATCCGGAAGGTGGAAAAGAGCCGGAACATGGTTCCGCAGCACTTCATTCTGTAACGGCATTGTCGGGGATGTATCAAGACTGGTTTCTCGATTATGCTTCTTATGTAATTCTTGAAAGGGCAGTTCCGGATCTGTACGACGGATTAAAGCCAGTACAGCGCAGGATACTTCATTCAATGAAGCGTATGGATGACGGACGCTTCAATAAGGTCGCAAATATCATTGGTCATACAATGCAGTTCCACCCTCATGGTGATGCCTCAATAGGCGATGCACTTGTTCAGCTCGGACAAAAGGACCTGCTTGTTGATACACAAGGTAACTGGGGAAATATCCTCACAGGAGATGGTGCAGCTGCTCCAAGATATATTGAGGCGAGACTTTCAAAGTTCGCACTCGATGTGGCTTTCAATCCTAAAACCACTGAATGGAAACAATCTTATGACGGACGTAATAAAGAGCCTGTTACTCTTCCAGTAAAATTTCCCCTCCTTCTGGCATTGGGTGTGGAGGGAATAGCGGTCGGACTGGCTTCAAAGATACTTCCGCATAATTTCCTTGAACTGATCGATGCAAGCGTAAATTATCTTCAGGGAAAAGAATTTGAGATATACCCTGATTTTCCAACCGGAGGATTTATAGATGTTTCAAAATACAATGACGGACAAAGAGGTGGTGTGGTTAAAGTAAGGGCAAAAATCGAAAAAATTGATAAAAAAAGCCTTGTCATTACTGAAATACCCTATGGTAAAACGACTTCAACCCTTATTGAATCAATAATAAAAGCAAATGATAAAGGAAAAATCAAAATAAGGAAAATCGATGATAATACATCGGCGAATGTTGAAATTCAGGTACATCTCATGCCTGGTGTCTCTCCCGATAAAACCATCGATGCACTTTATGCCTTTACAGATTGTGAATATTCCATATCACCAAATACCTGTGTCATTTCAGGAAGCAGACCATCATTCATGGGTGTCAGTGAAATTCTGAAAAACTCAGTCGACAGGACCGTACAACTACTTAAATCCGAACTGGAAATTAGAAAAAATGAACTTCTGGAGGAATGGCATATGTCATCTCTCGAGAAAATATTCATTGAAGAAAAAATATACAGGGATATTGAGAACTGTGAAACATGGGAAAGTGTTCTGAAAACCATTGGAGACGGACTTAAACCATTCAAAAACAGGCTTCTGAGAGATATTACAAAAGAGGATATCATTCAGCTGACTGAAATAAAGATAAAAAGGATATCAAAATATGATGTCAAAAAGGCTGATGAACATATCAGGGGACTTGAATTGGAACTTGAAGAAATAAAAAATCATCTTAACAATATTATTCCCTATACCATTAATTATTTCAAACAGATAAAGAAAAAATTCGGAAAGGGAAAGGAAAGAAAAACCGAAATAAGGAATTTTGACACCATACAGGCTACTAAAGTAGTTGCCAACAATGCACGATTATATATTAATTATAAAGAAGGTTTTGTCGGCACCAGCCTGAAAAAGGATGAATTTGTATGTGAGTGCTCAGATATAGACGATATTATTGTTATACGACGTGATGGAAGTTATCTTATTACAAAAGTAGCTGATAAGGTATTTGTCGGAAATGATATCCTCTATGCCCATGTTTTCCTCAAAAATGACGAGAGAACCATATATAATGTGGTATACCAGGATGGTAAGGATGGTCCCCTTTTTGTAAAGCGATGTGCCATAACAGGACTTACGCGTGATAAGGAATACAATCTGACCAGGGGTACTCCAGGTTCAAGGATCATGTATTTCAGTGCCAATCCTAACGGCGAAGCCGAAGTGATCAAGGTGTTTCATAAACCTAAAACCCGGCTTAAGAAACTTGTTTTTGAATTTGACTTCGGACAACTTGCTATTAAAGGCAAATCGTCGATGGGTAATATCCTTACGAAAAATGCCGTTCATAAAATAGCACTTAAGGAAAAGGGTTTATCGACACTCGGAGGAAGAAAAATATGGTTCGATGATGCAGTTTTCAGGCTCAATGTGGATGGCAGGGGAATTTACCTCGGCGAATTTGCCGGTGATGACAAGATACAGGTGATTACCAAGAATGGTTATTTCAGGCATGCAGGATTCGACCTCTCCAATCATTTTGAAGACAATATACTTATAATAGAAAAATATAATCCGGGCAAAGTATATTCTGCGATCTATTACGATGCCGGGCAAAAGTTTCATTATGTGAAACGATTCATGATAGAGGAATCGGAAAAGCCTCAGATTTTTATAAGTGAGCATCCCGAATCAAGGCTCATAAGCATTACTGAAGTGGAATATCCTAGATTTGAGATCAGATTTGGCGGCAAACACAAGAATCGTGAAAATGAGATAATTGAAGTTGCAGAATTTATTGGTGTCAAAAGTTATAAGGCAAAAGGCCGCAGACTTACAAATTACATGGTCGATAATGTACTTGAAATAGAACCTGTTGTAAAAAAAGAAATTAATCCGGATATCATGGAAGATGAAAAGGAAGATGAAAAAACTTCACTTTCTCCCAATGTTCATAATGATCCGGCACAGATGAAACTTGAATTATAATGACCGGGAAAAAGATAGTATTTGTTATCGGTTTTATGGGTAGCGGAAAAACTACAGTCGGAAGAAAACTGGCTGCTTCCATGGGGTGGACATTTATCGATCTCGACCACAAAATTGAAGAGCATGCCCTGAAAACTATCTCGCGTATCTTTTCTGAAGAGGGTGAGGAACAGTTCAGAAAAATCGAATCAGGCATATTAAAAGATATTACAAATACTGATAATACAATTGTATCTACGGGAGGAGGCACTCCATGCCATGGTAATAATATGGAATATATGCTTAGTACCGGAGTGACAATTTACTTGAAAATGACTCCGGACCAACTTGCTAATCGTCTCCTTAATGCATCGCGAGGCAGACCGCTTCTTGAAAATATCCCGGACGACAGACTTCCGGTCTTCATAGAGGAGAAACTGTCACAGCGCGAACAATGGTATAAAAAAGCTGACATAATAGTTGATGGTTTGAATCTGAATATAGAGTTGTTGAGATCAATGGTTGACGCAGCAGTTAAAGGATGATCTTTGTTTCAGGGAGAGTTAATTTTTTTATGGTATTGTCTGTTAAAAATGCATCATAAGTATATGGATAATACATAAAATTTGTTATTTTAGTAACATTCTAAAAACCGGTAAATAGCATGAGAGCCAGTTTGCCCAAATTCGGCAATGCCGGTGCTGAAAAAAATACAGAAGTATTTCTGTTTCCGGTCATTGCTGTTTTTACAGGCATCTTTTTAGGATTATTCGATGTTTGTTCACATGCATTGTTCTTGTCGTGTTTTGACGAGAAGATTATGGCACGTGCATATATTATATCCGGTATTATCGGATTTATATTTACTTATGTCAATTCAAAGCTCGGGGAAAAAATCAGATGCGATCAATTCACAATAAGCCTGCTTTTAGTTACTGTTATGACTTTGGTGTTATGGTTCCTGATGGTAAGTATTCCTTCAGACAAAGTCATATTTCTGGTCTTCACTCTCATGTGGCCTCTGAATGTCTTGGCACTGAATGGAATAATTGGGGCAAATGAACTTCTTGAACGTGAGAAAAAACTTAAATATTCTTTGTTAAATTCCCGTGCCGGGGTGTTGACCGGTATAATGACCGGCGGCTTTCTTAGTGCTTTTCTTGTCAGTGCTGGATTGGATGTCAGACATTTTTTGCTTATAGGGTTTTTATTTATATTGCTTTCACTGCTGATCCGGCATTTCGTATTAAGAAAATTTATCCCGGAAGGTTTGATTATTGATATAAGGAATTATACAAAAACGGATGAGTCTTTTATTAAGTTTCTGCAGGGAAATGTTTTATTCAGGAGAATAGTCCTGTTTACTGTTCTTTCACTTATTACTTCTTTCTTTATCCGGTATACATTCATGGCGGTTGCAAGGATCCATTATCTCTCGGAGAAAGATCTGGCACATTTTCTGGGTTTGTTTTATGCCAGTATGATGATCTTTGCGCTTATTGTCACTTCATTTGTTTGCCCGTTTCTTGTCAGGCATATCAGACTCCGGGCTACCATTACAGTTCCTGTATTGATCATTGCCGGACTGACTATTGCATCGGTATTTACAGGATTCATTTCGGGAATGCATCCGGCAGCTTCAGGAATTTCTTCATTCTTTGTTCTTATTGGCCTCAGCGGTTTCTTCTCGGGAGTTTTCAAAAGATCAGTTGAATCGTCGTCTAATTGTATATTGATGCAGATCCTGGATAAGAATAAAAGAACTCATGCATATCTGACAATAAACGGAACCATAAACGAAACAGGTAGATTCTTTTCAGGACTTATTCTTGTAGCAATAGGGATATTGGGATCTGTCAGCCTTGTTTATTTTCAACTGATACTTGTGCCAATAAGCTTACTATGGCTGATGTCAGGTATCTGGCTTTATTCGGAATACAGAAAAATCATTCATAGTGAAGCAAAAGCAGACAGCATTCCTGATATTTCTGTCGAAAGTTCTGAGAACAATGTATCCTGGCAAAACAGGATCTCAGCCGGGATGGAGTTTGATAATGACTACCTGGATCTCATAACAGGTGATATCTCTGCTCTTGAAAAGAATCATAATCTCTGGTATATAGATAAAATCATTGAATATGCCGAAATAAAAAGAGATATATGCCTTTTGCCTGCACTGAAACGAATCAGATCAGAATCAGCGATCCCAAGAGATATTAGAGTCAGAACTTCATCAATAATACAGGACTTGGAACTTCTCATTTCCGGTATCAGGCAGAATGATGGTAGGCTGCGGGCAAGAAAAGTACTGGCAGGCGATCAGCAACCTCCGGTTTCGGAGGTATTGAAATTTTTACGTGACAGAGACGATGATCTGAAAATTATTGCATTTGGTATAATAAAAAAATTCAGGTTAAATGAATTATTGTCAGATATATGTGCCTGTCTCGAAAATCCCCGTGTAAGAGTTCATGCGGTAAAGACACTGAAGAGCTTCAGGGAGAGCGCAAACCAGGAACTTCGTAGGTTTTATATGTTATTTTCGGGAAATCAAATAGTTGCTTCTTCAATTCTGAGGAT
>CAZPMM010000079.1:0-7155 GCA_964587405.1 uncultured Rikenellaceae bacterium | reverse complement strand
TATAAAATCGGCCATTTTGATAACATCCATATTATGTTCAATAACAATGACCGTATTTCCCCTGTCTACCAGCCTGTTCAGAACATCCAGCAAAACTCTTACGTCTTCAAAATGAAGACCTGTGGTAGGTTCGTCAAGAATATACATTGTCCTGCCGGTATCTCTTTTAGATAGTTCCGCAGAGAGTTTTACTCGTTGGGCTTCACCACCTGAAAGCGTTGTTGATTGCTGGCCAAGGGTTATGTAACCCAGCCCCACATCCTGAAGTGTTTTGATCTTATGATAAATTGATGGGACATTGGCAAAGAACTCAACCGCCATGTTCACCGTCATATCAAGAACATCACCTATTGATTTACCTTTATATCTGACCTCCAGTGTCTCACGATTGTACCTTTTGCCATTACAGTCTGTACAATGTACATAGACATCCGGAAGAAAATTCATTTCAATTGTTTTAACACCAGCGCCTTCACATCCTTCACACCTGCCTCCTTTCACATTGAATGAAAAACGTCCTGCGGTAAATCCTCGTATTTTTGCTTCTGTGGTCTGCTCAAATAGCTTGCGGATATCCGTAAAAACCCCTGTATATGTTGCCGGATTTGATCTTGGTGTACGTCCTATCGGTGACTGATCCACTTCGATAACCTTATCAAGAAATTCTGTTCCCGTCAATTCCCTGTACGGCAGTGACTGTTTACCCGAATGATGATATTTTCCGGCAAGAGCGGGATGCAGGGTCTGGTTTATTAAGGATGATTTTCCGCTACCCGATACTCCCGTAACACAGATAAGTGTTCCGAGAGGGAATACAACATCAATATTATTCAGATTATGTCCTGAAGCACCTCTGAGCATAAGATATTTACCATTCCCTTTTCTTCTTACAGAGGGGATATGCATTTTTTCCATGTTACTCAGGTATTTTGATGTTGGTGAATTAAATCCGGTAATCTCTTCCGGACTTCCTTCGGCAACAATAATTCCTCCGTGCACCCCTGCACCCGGTCCCATATCAATTATATGATCAGCCGACAGTATTGTTTCCCTGTCGTGTTCCACAACTATAACTGAATTACCGGCATCTCTCAGTTTTCTCAGAGAACTGATCAGACGCCTGTTGTCTCTCTGATGTAATCCGATACTGGGTTCATCAAGGATATAAAGAACGTTCACCAGTTTTGAACCGATCTGGGTTGCCAGTCTTATTCTCTGACTCTCTCCTCCCGACAGAGTTTTTGCTCCCCTGTTCAGAGAAAGATAATCAAGTCCCACATCAATCAGAAAACCTAGCCTCGACCTTATTTCCTTTAATATCTCCGATGCTATCTGTTTCTGCCTGTTTGTCAATTTATCTTCAAGATGAAGAAGGAATTCTGACAGTTCGCGAATATCCATTGCAGCCAGTTCACCAATATTTTTATCAGCTAACCTGAAGAAAAGAGCTTCTTTCTTCAATCTGCTTCCTTTGCATTCCGGACAAATCTCATAATGGACATACTGATCTTTGATCTTTGTTCCATTCTTCTTTTCTTCGCCATTCTCCATATTACCTATGAAGTTTACAACACCTTCGAATGTCAGGAAGTAATTAGTAGTCATTCCCAGAGGTGTATTTGACAGTCTCAGAACTTCGTCAGAACCGTACAGGATTTTATTCAGAGCCTCCTCATTAATATCCCTGATTGGTGTATCAAGTGTAAAGCCGTTCTTTTCAGTTATTGCTTCTATCTGCCAGAATATCCAGACATTCCTGTATTTCCCAAGTGGTTTTATTCCTCCCTTCCTGATGCTCAGGTTCCTGTCGGGAATAAGTTTATTCTCATCAATGCTGGATATCTCACCAAGTCCGTTGCAATTAGGACAGGCTCCCTGGGGCGAATTGAATGAAAAAGTATGTGGTTCCGGTTCGTTATAAGAGATACCGGTAACAGGGTCCATCAGATGACGGCTGAAATATCGTGGCTCGTTGCTGCCTCTTTCCAGAACCATCATTACCCCGTCACCCAGATCAAGAGCAACCTGTACCGAATCTCTCAGCCTCTTATAGGTGACTTCTCCAACAGTGAATTTATCCACCACAATCTCAATGAAATGAATCTTATAGCGATCCAGTTTCATTCCATGAGTGATCTCTTTAATTTCATTATTAACACGGACATTCAGGTAACCCTTTCGACGTATCTGTTCAAAAAGTTCCCTGTAATGCCCCTTTCTCCCTTTTACAACGGGTGCCAGGAAATATACCTTCTGTCCGGCACAACGCTCTTTCACCAGATCGATAATCTGATCATCATTATATCGGACCATTTTTTCACCTGATGACCAAGAATATGCATCTGCAGTCCTTGCGTAAAGCAATCTGAGGAAATCATAAATTTCGGTAACCGTTCCGACCGTAGACCGGGGGTTTTTATTTGTGCTTTTCTGCTCTATTGAGATAACAGGACTCAGACCGTTTATCTTATCTACATCAGGCCTTTGCATACGCCCGATGAACTGCCTGGCATATGCTGAAAGAGTTTCCATATAACGCCTTTGCCCTTCAGCATAAATCGTATCAAATGCCAGAGATGATTTCCCGCTTCCGCTGAGTCCGGTTATAACAACCAGCTTATTACGGGGTATTGCCACATCAATATCCTTAAGATTATGAACTCTTGCACCCAGCACTCTGATCTCTTCACTCATCTTTTGACCTGCCAGAAATGGATTTAGTTAATAGTTTCTGTACTTTCAGGATTTCTCATGCCTTCGGCAGGGATCTTGATATAATATTCTTTTCCTGATTTCGGGGTAAGGTATGGTTTTCTTAACCAGGGATTAAGGTATTTAAGAAGTTTGTAATTGGTTCCGTATTTCGATGCAAAATGAGAAAAATCAGAAATCGCAGTATCTACTTTAACTTCATAATATTTAAGTTCCGGGTAAAGATCGTCATCATCAATATTAAATCCGTAATACCGAGGATCTGAAATAACAAGCTTATATGCCACAGCCCTGAAAATATATCTTGCAGTCTCCTCCGTAAGCAGAAGATCATAATAATTATTCCTGCGCTGAATAGAGATCTGCTGATCTATCGCAGATCTTCCGCAATTATATGAAGCGGCAGCCAGTGTCCAGTTCCCGTATTTCTCATATGATTTCCTGAAATAATCACATGCAACCTGTGTAGCTTTCTCAATATGATATCTTTCGTCCACAATATTGTTAATTTCCAGACCATATTCTCTGCCTGTTGCCTGCATTATCTGCCAGAAGCCTTTTGCACCTGCAGGTGAGATCATATTGCTGTATTCACTTTCAGCAGCAACCAGGAATTTAAAATCGTCAGGAATACCATTTCTGGCAAGTATCTTCTCAATAACAGGAAGATAACGGTTCGCTCTTTTTATTATAAGGATGGTCGAGGAATGGCGGTATGCACTAACAAGTATCTCACGTTCAAGGCTTTCTTTTGTATCAAAATTCTCGAGCGGCATCCTTTCACCTGCAAAAGTAACCACATCCGGCAGTTTATAAGGTTTATTAAAGTAAACCGAATCTCCTGTTGTTTCTTCCAGCGGTGGGTTACTGAAACACTTGAAACCATTAAGGGCTGAGAAGACAAGAATCAATGAGGTTATAAGAATTGTTGCTAGAATAACAATATTCCTTCTGGGACCATCCATAATCTCCGCATATTAAAAAACAAAATGCAAAGGTACAATTTATCGGGCTGATAAAATCATTAATCAATGCCGAAAGTGAACAGAACCTTTAAAAGGGGATATGGATCAGAATCTGTAAGATATGCCTGAGAATATTCCAAATGAATAAGGATGTATTTTCAGGCTGGGAGTCTGGTTGAAAGGATTAAGATAATACCTGAAAGTTGGTTCAAGGTTAAGGGAGAGATTTCCCGACAAATTATATTCCATTCCCATACCAAGCGAACTGCTGAATGTCAACATACTCATACCCTCGGTTTTTCCCACCTGATATCTGTCTCCATCAAGGGCGGCATATACTGAATTATTAACCAGAAAATTCGATGATAATCCTCCTACAAGGTTAAAATCCATTTTTTTATCAATGAGTTTGTATCTGACTATCACCGGCAGTTCAAGATAGCTGAAATTCTGACGGAGTGAATTATCAATTAACTGGAGGTCTGCCTTTGCCGGATCAAAAAAATCATTTGTATATCTTGTAATTATCCTGTCGTCACTACGACTGTCAAGAAGGAACACATCTGAATTATTTATATAAACTCTGCCTTTGGTTGTGAGGACTTCAAAATTACGATCACTTTTTGTATAATCATACTGCTGGAATCCTGCAAATGATGTGATTCCTGACAATTTCTGTCCGAATGAAGAATAATAGAGTCCCGACTGAATACTGACCTTTTTGTTTATTTTATATGAAAATGCTACTCCTCCCGAGTAGGAGAATACCGGTTGCTCAGCATTCATGAGTTTTGATGCGAATTCATCCTTCCCTGCGTAAAAATTTGTATAATAAGCCGGAGAAACAAGAGCTGCTATTGTCCATCTTTCAGCTTTCCTTTCTGTTTCAGCCGCCTGTGTATAAAGAGACTCCGTATTTAAGATATTTAATTCCTCCTCAAGTGGTTTGAATGGCCTGATCAGACCTGAATTTGCAGGATTCTGTTCATTTGAATAAATCCCTCCTGATAATGGCTGATATACTGAGGCAGGAAGATCAGTCTGGCCGTTGTCAGTCATGATTTCAGCTTGCTCTGTGTTTACCGGAATGATTGCCTGTGCAAGTGTATTTTTCTCTGATGCAGACGAAACCTCCCGTGGGGGATTATTGTTGAAAACAGATATAACATTTTGAAGTTCAGACACTTCTGTGGCGTCAATAATATTATCTCCCTGCATTGAAGTAATGCTTGTACTTAACCTGTATGCAAGGAAACTGAGAGACAACAGCACAGCTACAGCAGCAGCATTTCTGAGAATGATAAAAGGTTTCTGTTTCTTCCTGATTACCGGTTTTATATTATTCCAGATTTCCGGAGGAGGCAGTACCTCATAATCTTTCAGACCGTTCCTGAAAACCAGATCAATATTTGTTTTACTTTCATCCATTCAATACCTTTTTCATAATTCCGGTATATGCTTCAACTCTGCGCCTGAGTATTATCCTTGCACGTGCAAGGTTGGATTTAGATGTGCCTTCTGAGATATTTATCATCTGACTTATCTCTTTATGAGAGTATCCCTCAAGGGCAAAGAGGTTAAAAACCATTCTGTATTTCGGTGGAAGCTCCCTGATGATGTCCATCAGGTCTTCTGCTTCAAGTCCTGAATAATCTTCAGTATCAGGCCATGCGTCCGGTTCAGGTATCTGGTCAATATCGTCAACCATGTAAAGTTTGTTCCTGCTCCTGTATTTCTCCAATGCTGTGTTGACAATAATCTTTCGCATCCAGCCTTCAAAAGAACCCTCATACTTATAATGGTTCAGATTTTCAAAGATCTTTATAAAACCTTCCTGCAAAATATCCCTAGCTTCTTCATAATTTCCTGAATACTGCAGGCTAACAGCATACAATTTAGCAGCATGACGCCTGTACAGAAGCTCCTGATCTTTTCTGTTCCCCTTCAGACAACCATTAATAATATCTTTTATCTCAGGCAAGTTTTTTTTCCTTGGATCTGAGTATAAAAATAAAAAAATAATGTTTAAAAGCCATCTTTATTCATTAAAAATGATGTTAAATACTAAATAAAGGTTGCGTAGGCTCTGATTTTATTTTAGTTTTTTTTCATGCCTGAAATAAACAGGCCCCTGCCAGTTTGATATTCCGCCGGTAATACCTGAATTTCTTCTGCTTAAGATTCTTCAGGGAAATGAGATGTTAATTTTTTCCCTTAGGGTCTTGTTCGGGAAAAATGACTAAATATGAATAGCTTCCCCGCATGCAGCAGCTGCAGCTTCCATAATGGCTTCTGACATTGTTGGATGCGGATGAACAGCTTTTATTATTTCATGAGCTGTGGTTTCCAACTTCCTTGCAACAACTATTTCCGATATCATTTCAGTCACATTGGCGCCGATCATATGAGCTCCAAGAAGTTCTCCGTATTTTGCATCAAAGATCAGCTTTATGAAACCATCCCTTGCTCCTGATGCGTTTGCTTTGCCGGAAGCGGTGAAGGGGAACTTACCCACTTTTATTTCATTTCCGGCAGCTTTTGCAGCTTCTTCAGTATAACCCACAGATGCTATTTCAGGATTAGTGTATATACATGAAGGAATATTTTTATAATTTAAAGGCTCTACATCAAGACCTGCAATTTTTTCCACACAGATGATTCCTTCAGCCGAAGCAACATGAGCCAGTGCAGGTCCGGGAACAATGTCCCCGATGGCAAAAATGCCCGGAACAGAAGTTCTGTAATAATCATCCACAATAATTTTATCCTTTTTGGTCCTAATTCCTTCTTTCTCAAGTCCAAGTCCTTCGAGATTTGTTGTAACACCCACCGCTGAGAAGACAATGTCAGATTCAACTGTTTCTGTGCCTTTTGGTGTTTTTATGGTCACAAAACACTTCTCTCCGGATGTATCTGCCGATTCGACTGAAGAAGCAGTCATTACTTTCATATTTATTTTCTTAAAGGAGCGTTCAAGCAATTTTGAAACTTCTTCATCTTCATTGGGGACTATCCTCGGAAGGAATTCAACCAGGGTCACATCAGTACCTATAGACTGATAGAAATTAGCAAATTCACTCCCTATTGCACCTGATCCGACAACTACCATTGACTTTGGCTGCACGGGAAGAGTCATTGCCTCCCTGTAACCTATAATCTTCTTACCATCCTGTTTAAGGTTCGGCAGCTCTTTTGACCTTGCCCCGGTAGCCAGAATAATATTCTTTGCGCTCCACAGCTTTCTATTTCCTTCAGCATCCTCAACTTCTACATTGTTCTGTCCCGCGAGGCAACCCGATCCTTTAATAAGAGTAATATTGTTCTTTCTGAAAAGGAACTGAATTCCTTTGCTCATTCCTTCTGCAACACTGCGGCTTCGGGCAATTATTGCACCAAAATCCGGTCTGACCTCACCAGTTACAGAAATACCATATTCAGAAGCATGATTTAAGTAATCAAATACCTGAGAGCTCTTTAA
>CAZPMM010000078.1:0-7204 GCA_964587405.1 uncultured Rikenellaceae bacterium | reverse complement strand
ATAAACTGTATGTGTCAATGGTTTTTGAACATAAACGTGTTTACCCATTGCTATTGCGTTGGCAGCAACAATTGCATGAGTATGGTCAGCCGTTGCTACGATTACAGCATCAATCGATTTGCCCATCTCATCAAACATCTTGCGCCAGTCCCAGTATCTTTTTGCATTCGGATGGGCTTCAAAAACCTTTTTCGAATATCCCCAGTCGACATCGCACAGTGCAACTATATTCTCTGTAGGAGCAACAGCTCTCAGATTGCTGTTACCCATACCACCTATACCTACAACGGCAATATTCAACTTATCGGACGGCGCTCTTTTTCCCATACCGCTGAGAACAGATCCGGGAACAATCGTTAAACCCGCTGCAACAGCACCGGTTGTACCGATAAAAGAACGGCGTGTCATGTTTTTAGATTCTTCTTTCATTTTCAGGTAGATTTAATTATTAATTATTTAAGCCTGTTTATTCTTATTTGATTATAAAAATAATAAATTCAATATTATTTTCATCATAATGTAATTTTTATTTCAGTGGTCTGATAGCCTGTCCCGTCTAAGCGGGGAACCCACATAATTGAAAATTATATTCATTAAGTGTTTACGTTTGAATTCAATCATGTGGGTTTCATGTAAAATTAATTAATTTTATATTATCATAATTCCCTGATCCAGATATTCCTGTATGCTACAGGATTACCATGATCCTGTAGTACAAGTGGTTCAGCCCCGTGCTTTTTAACGGCGTATTCAGGCATACCTATATACAATGTAGGTCCTCTGAGGCTTACATTATTCTGGATAAGAACACCGTTATGCAGAACAGTAACCCGCGGAGGTGTAAAATAAGCTGTTGTATCGGAGGCAAATCGGGGAGCAGTATATATTATGTCATAAGATTGCCATTCTCCTGGTTTTCTGCTGGCGTTAACAAGCGGGGCATACTGCTTATAAAGGCTTCCTGCCTGTCCATTCCTGTAAGTCTTATTATTGTAACTATCGAGTACCTGTACTTCATAAAGACCTTGCAGATACACACCGCTGTTTCCCCTGCCCTGGCCATCACCGACAACTTCGGCAGGAGCTCTCCATTCTATATGGAGCTGGAAATCTTCAAATTTACGTTTTGTCCGAATAACGCCTGATCCCTTAACACATACAAGAGCTTCATTCTGAAGTATCCACTTTGTAGGATTTCCCTTGCTGTCTTCCCATTCCTGACTGATTAATCCTGCAGTTCCGTCGAAAAGAATAATTGCATCAGAAGGGGCCATTCCGACTTGATCTCCGGGCTGTATCACTTTTACTTCCGGTTCCATAATTTCGGTCATCTGAGGGGTCATCCTTGCAGGATACTCCTGCTTTTGCCCCGACCCATCAGACTGACCAGACCTTTGCTGAGGCTGTTGGCCAAAGCATAGTACACCTGCGACAAGTGTAAGGCTGATAATAATAGTTTTTTTCATTTGAATATGACTAGTTTGTATCGATTTTTATTTTAATTATTTAAGTTTATAACAACCTCTTCAAAGTATAAAGAAGATATTTTAACTGATATTACTAAATTTGGTGAATATCAGTTGTACTCCCTCCCAAAAATAACTACCTTTTTAGAAAAAGTCTAAGAACAGGTAAAGTTTTTTATTCTTTAATAGTCCGGATTCAGTGTTAAATCCGGATTTGCATCAATTACCGTTTTATGTTTGTATATTGGTTGTCCACTTAATATGAAGATATGGTCAGTAATTTCAATGGAGATGGTATCGTGGATCTGATCCTGATCGGTAATGATTATACCATCATACCTTCGATGGGCCGTTTTGATGCCGGATATGGATGGGTGCTGACAGATTAAAAACCTTGAATGTATTAATATTATGGAAGAAAAAAATATCAACCTTGATCCTCACGTTCAGCTCCGTATTGTGAAAACAATTAAGATTATCTTTGGAATAATCTGCAATATTGTTGCCTGCTACTATTTTATATCCGTGATTGGTTCGGATAAATCGAGGTTCTCCTTTTGGGTCGCAATAGCTTTTTTATTGCTTTTCGGCAACTATCAGATAATGGCCGGTGCTGGAAAGACAAACAAATACATCAGTATTTCAGGTGATCTGATCTCATTTAAGCAACACTCCTTCCTTCCATGCAGGAAAATCAGGTCTGCTGATATTAAGAGGATATTTATTCATCCTCTCAGCATCATTTTTTATCTGCACAACGGGAAAAAGTTTAAATTCCGCTTTGGTTTAAGCTATCCCGAGATCATTGATCCGGTGAAACAGAATGTAATTGAATACTCCGGATTGATGAAAATCCCTCTGAAAATCGTTGAGGAAGAACTTCAGGAGATACAGGGGAAATGAGAAAATGTTTGTTTCAGTGTTGGTTCAGCATCAGGTTTTACATATCCCTAACATACATTAGCAACAAAGCCCGGGAACCTGTTTGCATCGCGAGAGTATACCCTTCAAGACCGTTAACGGTAAATATATCAGCACATTTTTCTGATTTTACTTTATTAAATCCCGATTTTATCAGGATCTGCTCAAATTATGCTGAATAACAGGTATTAATCGTACCGGATCTTTACTTCATTGCCACATCGGCAAAGTCCATGAACCAGTTCCAGTCCTTGAGCAGCATATTATGTGCTCCCGACCTGATATGGTATCCTGTTTTGCCGCTTATCACAGGTTTATCTAATGGAGGCATATCGAAAGGCAGAAACGATTTTGTCTTCAGAAGCTGAAAAACGGGCATAGAATAATATAGTGACAAATATGAACCACGCGGATCAGCCCACAGGTCTTCAGCGGCTGATGTCACATAAACAGCCCGCGGTGCAATAAGAGCCATCAGCATATGCATATCTACAGGCAATGCATTTTCATTATTATTGTATTTCCTGTAATTGGTACAGAACCAGTGAGGACATGCAGTATTTATCCGGGCAATTGTCTCACCGTATTTTCTTCTTGCCAGAGCTGCTCCGCCACAACCTGATTCGTTACTAACAACAAGCGCAAATCTCTGATCTTCTGCACCTGCCCAGAGAGCCGTCTTGCCTCCCCTGGAATGTCCTACAACTGCCACTTTTTTACTATCTATTTCTTTATCAGAAATAAAATAATCCATGCACCTGCTTGCTCCCCATGCCCAGGCAGCAATGGTACCCCATGAATCAGGCTGCCTTTCCCTGTCAAGAATACCGTGAATACCGTTTTTGAATTCATCATAATTATCAGCGTCAACATCAGCATTATAAAAGACAGCGATCGCATATCCTCTTTCAATGACCTGTTCTGCCGGCCAGAATTCGCTTTTAACTTTCCTGGTTGGATCTGTATTAGCCGGTCCCCTGTTATCAATCAGCAAAAATGCCGGAACAGGTTTTTTGACATTGTTGGGAACAAACAATGTCAGGTGTATAACCAGAGATTTTCCACCGGAGCTTATGGTAATATCAACCTGTTTCAATGTAGCATTGCCATTCATGGCATTTTTGTCCTCATTTACTATTGTGAATGATCTTGTATAGGGAGTTGACGGAACTCTTCCGTAAACATTTTCCCTGAAAAGTTCAAGTATTTCCTGACGGCGGTTCTTTTTCCAGGCAGCTAAAGATGTTATCTTCTTTCCAGAAGAACTGACAAGCAGATCAGGAAGTGTATAATTAGGAACTTTTTCTTCATAATAGTTGATATCACTCCGTGCCTTTGATAGTCTCTCAACCACTTCAGGAGAGGCTTTCCAGCCTTCCTCCGTCTGACAACAAACATATCCACTCTGAATGCACAACAGTGTGATGACAAAGATCATATTACGGCTTCTATTCATTTTCTTAGCTTTTTGCAGACTAATATAATTGATTTAAAATTCAAACCAAAACCAAAGTGATTTCATAAAGGCCATAGCAGTTAACTCAGGTTTTATTTGTATTTTTACAACTCTGATCAAAAGTATCATGACTACATTGTTCAGCCCGTCAGAAGATAAGGTACAATGCTTTCTTTGTCCGCATAATTGTCTGATAGCCGAAGGAAAAACGGGAATATGCGGAGTAAGGAAGAACATTGGAGGGAGCATATGCCTGCTTACTTATGGTGTGATATCCGGCTACGCTCTTGATCCCGTAGAAAAGAAACCTCTTTATCATTTTTATCCGGGAACAAATATCCTTTCGATAGGATCATATGGCTGTAATATGAAATGTGATTTTTGCCAGAATTACAGTATTTCGCAAAGAACAGCAGTTGATTTCAGCATGGTTACAGAACCGGACAGGATTATTCACAACATGCAGAAATCACTGAATAACATAGGGATAGCTTTTACATATAATGAACCGGTCATTTGGTTTGAATACATAAGGGATATATCAATAAAGGCGCAAAAAAAAGGTCTGAAGACTGTTTTGGTCAGTAACGGGTATGTCAATCCGGCACCTCTCGAAGAGATTATTTCATTTACTGATGCATTCAATATTGATTTGAAAGCTTTCAACAATGATTTCTACAGGCGACTAACGGGAGCCGGACTTGAACATGTTAAGGAAACACTGAAAAGGATTGCAGGATCGGGAAAACATCTTGAAATAACCACACTTGTCATTACGGGTCAGAACGACAGCGAAGATGAAATGGCTATGGAAACACGATGGATAGCCGATGAAATCGGGAAGGACATTCCTTTTCACCTGAGCAGATATTATCCTATGTACAAAAGAGAAAATCCTGTAACGTCCAGTGAGAAACTTTCACGGTTAGCAGAAATCGCCTCAGAAAACCTGAACTATGTGTATGTTGGTAATATATCCGATGGTTCACAGAATACAAAATGTCCGGTATGCGGTAAAACCGTGACAAAAAGAGCAGGATACAATATACAAGTAATGAATCTCGATCAGAAGGGAAATTGTACCGGTTGCGGAACAAATATTTACAGACATTTCACTTTTTTTTCACATTCAATCAAAAACTGATAAAATAACAATACACAGGGGAATACGTAACAACAATCTGTTTCGTCATTCAGACC
Organism: uncultured Rikenellaceae bacterium; assembly: GCA_964587405.1. Classification (GTDB taxonomy): domain Bacteria; phylum Bacteroidota; class Bacteroidia; order Bacteroidales; family VadinHA17; genus LD21. The sequence goes on along the minus strand of CAZPMM010000078.1, from coordinate 2,161 downwards.
GGAATCTCTTAATACTTTCTTCTGCTTTAATCATATATAATCGCCTGAGTTCTCCTATCAGGGGCACATTGACATTGAATTCCCTGTCGTTAATACGTGAAAAGGCAAGTACTATCGTAGATGTTCCCGTCATAAAAGCAGCTTCGTAATCAGCCATACAATCAGCGTTAACACAGACCTTTCTGACGGGTATTTTTCTTTCTGAACAAATATCAAGAATATACTTCCTGGTTATTCCACATAATATAACAGAATCCGGAGCAGTAACAAGAGTATTATTTTTCATGAAAAATATGTTTGACCGGCTTCCTTCGGTTATCTGCCCTTTCTCATTAACAAGAAGAGCTTCATAACCTCCTTCAAGTATCAGTTTATGAAAAATAGATGACCGAAGCTTATGATTGATGACTTTTGATCCCGGATCCTTTCTTTCGGCATGGAACAGGATACCGTTCACTCCTTCCCTGTATTGCTTTTCAGAAGGATAAATTGGTTCAATATAATAAACTAAATAATTAACAGAATCATTTGTATAATTGAACACTATCTTAAGGTTTACTTCTTTTTTACGGTCAGTTTTTGTAAGTTTTATAATATCTTTTTTGATTGTACCAACATCAACAGCCATATCTTTTTTTTGATTTCTCACACTCGATTCAAGGCGTTCCATATGATCGTGGAAGAATACCGGATTATTCCTGACCATTCTGATAACCTCATATACAGAATCTCCTTCATAAATCAAAGAATTATCAAAAGAATGTGCATCTTCCAGTCTGCCATTCAAAATGAATTTTTTTCCAAAACACTCGTTCATAGAAATAATTATTTGTTAACAAAATTACAAACTATTAATCACTCTGCCTGCTTTTCTGATTATATTCGTGATTGTATAGCCGGTATGGATCCTGAAATGTACGCCATAATTGATATTGAGACAACTGGAGGAAGCGCAAAGCTTGAGAAGATTACTGAAATTGCCATTTATCTCCATGACAGTAAAAAGATAACAGGTGAATTCACGTCACTTGTGAATCCTGAAAGGAATATACCATATTTCATAACAAACATTACGGGAATAACAAATGAGATGGTCGAGAATGCCCCGCGGTTTTTTGAAATAGCGGAGAATATTGTTGAGTTCACCAAAGGAAGGACGTTCGTTGCCCACAATGCATGCTTTGACTATTCATTTATCAGACAGGAGTTCAAATCGCTGGGATATAATTTCAAAAGAAATATTCTTGATACATGTACACTAAGCAGAAAGCTCTTTCCCGGTCACCGTTCATACAGTCTGGGAAATATATGCCGGGAACTCTCCATCCCCTTAACAGACAGGCATAGGGCTTCCGGTGATGCTCTTGCTACAGTAAAACTGTTTGAAATGCTCCTTGAGAAAGACAATGAACTGAATGAAAGCAGACAAAAGTTGATCAGAAACACCAGATTATCAAAACTTAATCCCATGCTTGATCCGGCAAAGGCAGAATCGATCCCTGAAGAGCCGGGAATATATTATTTTTATAATGAGAAAGGCGATCTCATATATATCGGAAAAAGCAGGAATCTTCAGCAGAGAATTAGCACACATCTGTCGAACAATACCTCCAACAGGACTATGGAGATGCGCGATCTTATTGCAGACATCAGCTGGGAAGTAACCGGAAGTGAGCTTATTGCTCTTTTGAGAGAATCGTTTGAGATAAAAGATAACAAACCTTTTTACAACAGGGCACAAAAAAGGTCATCCTTCCGTTGGGGTATATATTCATCAACTGATAATAATGGCTATATCACTTTCTGTTTCATGCCGGTTACAGATGAAATGAAGCCACTGGCTCTTTTTACCTCAAGGGATAGAGCAAAATCAAAACTTGAATCACTTGTCGAAAATTATAATTTATGCCAGAAACTTTGTGGTCAGTATGAATCTGACGGTGCCTGTTTCCACCATCATGTAGGAATCTGCAAAGGTGCCTGCTGCGGCAAAGAATTGCCTTCAGAGTATAATATCCGTGCATCAAAGGCAATTGAAGAGTTTGTCTTTTCGAAACATAATTTCTTCATCATTGATAAAGGCAGAAATGATTATGAAAAAAGTGCAGTTAAGATCATTAACGGGAAATATGCTGGTTACGGATATTTCAACATAAATAAT
>CAZPMM010000077.1:0-7462 GCA_964587405.1 uncultured Rikenellaceae bacterium | reverse complement strand
AACCGTAAGGCGTAAGGTTGCAAAGCGTAAGCCGAAGCAACGGCCAAAACACCTCATATTGACTTTAGCCATCAGACAGGAGAACTGATTTTTTCAGGAAGGTCCATTCCTGAAAATCCTGCCAAAATATATGAAAGTCTCCTTGAATGGGTTCAGCAATATACTAAAAACCCGAGAAAAACGACTAATCTGCGACTTAATATTGAATATTTCAATACAGCATCTGTTATATGGATAGCCAAGATCGTTAAGGCATTATGTGGGATGAGTGAATCGGAAAACACCTTGCTGATACATCTTTATTTTGACATTGAGGAATTTGACAGTATGGAAACAGATGATGTCAAAGAAGCTCTCAGCCCGGTTCTCGACATGATAGGCACACCTTCCATAAGCCTGGGAATCAAGATATACGGCACAGATGAAAATGGAGAGATCATTAAGGAGTCCATGGTACTCATCTAGTTCCTGCCGGTTAAACAGCTAAAACATTAATATTTGATTTTTTTGGTCTAACTTTATTATGCCAAATAAAATTTTCATCATGCGTAAAATTTCAGCCATTCTCTTCTTAATACTGTTTGCCATGGATTTAAATTCGCAGGAAAAACTAACAGATCGTCAGCCCGTTGCAGCAGGAAGATTCTATTCAGCCAACAGAGAATCTCTTTCCAGGGATATTTCCGATCTATTCACAAAATGCAAAAAAACCACAGGGAACCTTAAAGTCAGAGCCCTTATTCTTCCACATGCAGGCTATGTTTTTTCAGGGAAAATTGCAGCTTCTGCACTCTCAACGGTTCCTCAGAATTCAGGCTTCAAAAATATCTTTATTATCGGATCAAGCCATGTAATGGCATTCGAAGGAGCATCTGTCTATTATACGGGAGATTTCATAACTCCTTTCGGCAAAGCTATCGTAAACAGGGAAATAGCTAATAAACTGAGAAAAGAAAACAAGGTATTCAATTTTCCTGTAAATGCACATTATCAGGAACATAGTCTTGAAGTGCAGATTCCCCTGATACAGCATTATTTTTCGGAACAACCCTTAATTGTTCCCATAATCATAGGAAGCAGCAACAACAATACCCTTAAGCAAATAGCTGAAGCACTGAGGCCATGGTTCAACCCTGCAAACCTGTTTATAATAAGTAGTGACTTCTCACATTACCCGTCATACAAAGATGCAAATATAATTGATGACCTAACAGCTGAGGCATTGATATCTGGTGATCCTCAGGCATTTCTGACGACTCTTAGAAAAAATTCTTCCAAGAATATTAACGGACTTGTCACAAGCATGTGTGGTTATACAGCCGGACTCGTCCTTCTTAACCTTGCAGAAGGAGATAAAAATCTTACCTTTAAAAAAATAGATTACTGCAATTCAGGAGATTCACCATATGGTGACAAGGAAGGAGTTGTAGGTTATCATGCCATAGCACTTGTTGAACGATCAGCTAATCCTGATCACATCTCAGAGTCATCAGGCAGCATCTCTTTATCGGACGAAGAAAGCGGTGAACTGTTCATGATAGCAAGAAACAGCATTAAATCATTTCTCAGCACTAACAAAAGGATATCACTTGATAAATCAAAGATCTCTTCTGCACTGAAACAGCCATACGGTGCTTTTGTTACTATCAAAATTAACGGAGCACTGAGAGGATGCATAGGACGTTTTATATCATCAGAACCTCTCTGCGAGGTGGTTAAAGCATCTGCAATTTCTTCTGCATTTGAAGATCCGAGATTCAAACCTCTCACTGCTGAAGAATTCGACAAGTGTGATCTTGAAATCACTGTCATAGGTCCGATGAAAAAAATTAAAAACATCAATGAAATAATCCTTGGAAAACACGGTATATATATAAAGAAAGACTTCAGATCGGGAACCATGCTTCCGCAAGTTGCAACCGAACACGGCTGGACTGTGGAAGAGTTCCTTGGCTATACATCAAGGGAAAAAGCAGGTATTGGCTGGGATGGATGGAAGGATGCTGAAATCTTTATTTATGAAGGGATGGTACTCGAAGAAAAAACCAACTGATTATATGCATTGCAAAAGGCAAGATCATAACTGCCCGGATATCAGCATTAATTTGTTCATTGTAGGATTTGTAAGTACTTCCATTCAGCTTTTGCTGATGAGAGAGATAATGAATCTCTCCGGTGGATATGAACTGATGACGGGAATCTTTCTGGGATCGTGGCTTACAGCTTCTGCTGCCGGTTCAGCCATGGCAGGCAGAACCCGACTCAATGACCTGCGAATCATAAACCTTATATTTTCATTTGGCCCGCTTATCTCTACCCTGCTATTTATTCTTCTGGCCGGAATGATGACATTTCCCGGAGAAACACCAGACTTTCTGAAAAGCCTGATTCTCACTTTTCTCATGCTTCTGCCAGTCTGCTTTGCTTCAGGATACACATTCATCAAACTGACAGCACATGCGGTTAAAAACAATGATTACATACCTGGAAAATCCTTTTCAATAGAAACAGGAGGTGCAATTATTGCAGGTATAATTCTTTCAGTTTTAACTTCCGGAATATTAAATACCGGACAGATATTGGTTGTCATTCTGATAACATCTCCGGGATATACCATTCTCACATATTTTCCCGGGAGCAAGTTAAATACTTTTATAATTAAAACTGCAATTGTAATAATTACAGCAGTGTCACTTATTGCACAACCACATATCCTTCTAAGGCAGATGATGATGCCCGGAATAAAGGTTAGTGATACGAAAGATACTCCCTATGGAAATATAACCAAAGGTATTTACGGAAATGAAGAAAGCATTTATTACAACCAGAGACTTCTTTCTTATTCCGGCGACGCAATGGAAAGAGAAGAAAACATTCACTATGCATTATTGCAGGTGCAAAATCCCTCCAACATCCTTCTTATCTCAGGATCTCTTGTATCTCTCCTCCCTGAAATAGCAAAGTACGATCCTGAAAAAGTCATTTTTATTGAAAATGATCCGGGATTGATTGAAACATCATTAATCATTACAGATACTTTTTCGTTCAGTATTGAAATAAAGAAAACAGATGCCTACAAATACATAAGAGAGAACAAACTTAAGAACGATGCGGTTATACTTCTTCTGCCTCCTCCATCATCACTTGCACTCAACAGATATTATACAACTGAATTCTTCAATGAAATAAGATCAGGATTATCACCCGGTGGCATTTTTATGTGTTCTCCCGGCCCTGCCGAATACTATCTGAATAAAGAAACTATTTATCTGTATTCCTCTGTGTATAATAGTCTGGCAGAGGTTTTCGGATCCGTCAAACCAGTAGCGGGCAATAAACTCTACTTTATTGCATCTGATTCAGAGCTGGATGTCTCATTTTGCAAAATGACAGAAGAAAAGCAAATCAACAATATTTATGTAAGTCCTGATTTTATGTCTGACGATCTGATCCGGATGAAATCAGATGAGATACTTTCCATACTTGACAAGAATGTCAGAAAGAACCGATCAGCTTCACCGATTGCTTGTTTATACTATCAATCATATAATTTGTCGCGTAATCCCACCGCGAAGAGCATAACTGCAATTATTTTACTTGTTGCATTCGCATTCTCAATATCAGTGGTCAGAAGGAACAATATCCTGATGTATCTCACCGCATCATCCCTTGCCGGTTTTGAAATCATAGCACTGCTGGTACTCCAACTTACTGCAGGTAATATGTATCAGCTCACGGGCATAATAATTGCAGCAATAATGACAGGGCTTGCAGCCGGATCAGGAATGAAGCTGACTATTAAAAGTGCGAACCGGATTAAAAATCTGGCATTCGCTTTATTATTATATTATCTTATTATTGCAGTCCTGACTGATGCATTTCTTTCAGTTTCAGGCATTGCTGGATCAGTTCTTATTATAGCAGCAGTTTTGCCGCCTTCATTCATTACCGGAACTCTGTTCAGGAAATTGACAATAAATGATGAAAATGGTATTATTTCTTCTTCGGTATATACTGCTGATCTGGCAGGTTCAGCTCTGGGATTTATTCTTATTTCAGCACTCATTGTGCCGGTTTTTGGAATACGGGTTTCTTTATTATTCCTGTCAGGCCTGATTTTTGCCGGGATGCTTTTTGGAACAAACAGGAACAAGTAGTAGTTTTATTTTAACAATTGAAGTGGTGATGTTATGGCAAAAAGAGAATTTGATGAGAACAAGAGAGCCTTCATGAAAAAATGTATGGCTCTTTCTGCGGGAATAATAGGCTTGACGGGTTCTGAAGTGATAAAAGGTATTGTAACAAAGGATCTGCCAAAGGGGAGGAAACTGGCTATGTTTCAGGAAAAAACTCCCCGTGGTATTATGTGCCTTATATGCCCTAACGAATGTATTCTTAAAGAGGGAGAAATAAGTCAGTGTAATAACCGTATTGTAAATAATTCAAAACTATATACAATGGCTTTTGGCAATCCATGTTCTGTGAATATTGATCCCATGGAAAAAAAACCTTTCTATCATTTTCTTCCAGGATCCCGGGCTTATTCAATTGCCACTGCCGGATGTAATCTTGCATGTCTTAACTGTCAGAACTGGTCTATTTCACAGACTAAGCCTGACAAAACACGCAATTATGATATGATGCCTCTCAAAGTTGTTGAAGAAGCAGCTAGAAACAACTGTAGATCAATAGCATATACATATTCAGAGCCAATATCATTCTATGAATATGTATATGAAACATCGGTATTAGCAAAAAAAGCTGGAATTAAGAACATATTAAAATCAAACGGTTATGTAAATCCGGAACCCCTCAGAAAATTATGCACAGTTGTCGATGCCGCCAATATAGATCTTAAGGCATTCACTGAAAGTACATATCTAAAACTCTCGGGCGGAAAACTTAAACCTGTACTGGAATCTCTTAAAATATACCGCGATGCAGGAGTATGGCTCGAGATCACCAACCTTGTCATACCAACCTGGACAGACAAGATCGATGAAATCGGCAGGATGTGTAAGTGGCTGAGCGAAAACGGATTTAAAGAAACCCCTATTCATTTCAGCAGATTTTTCCCTGTTTTTAAACTTGAACAGCTGCCTCCTACTCCCCTAGAATTATTGAATACTGCAGCTAAGATCGCATCAGGAGAAGGCCTGAAATATGTTTACACGGGAAATGTTCCCGGTAATGAACAGGCAAATACAAAATGCCCGGGTTGCGGCACTCAGCTTATTTCGAGACTGGGATACAGGATAGTCTTTAATAATATTATAAACAGCAGGTGTAATAAATGCGGAATGGAAATAAAAGGTGTATGGAACTAAAAAAACAATATAATAACCCGATATAATATTAATAAATGAATTTGTCTGAAGCAAAAAAGAGGATAGAGAAGCTACGTAAAGAAATTGATATCCATAATCATAATTATTATGTGTTGAATAATCCGGTTATTTCCGACTTCGAGTTTGATATGCTGATGAATGAGTTGGAGACACTTGAAAAGAAATATGCCGGACTTATTACGGAGGATTCTCCGTCACTGAGGGTAGGAAGTGATCTGACACAGGAATTCAGGCAATATGAACATAAATATCCTATGCTTTCGTTGGGGAATACGTATAGTGAAAATGAACTGAGGGGTTTTACTGAAAGAGTTGAAAAAACAGTCGCAGAACCGGTTGAATATGTATGTGAACTTAAATTTGACGGAACATCAATCAGTCTTACATACAAGAACAAAATCCTGTTCAGGGCACTGACCAGGGGCGATGGTACCAGCGGGGATGATGTCACGAGAAATGTCAGTACCATTAAAAGTATTCCTTCAGTATTAACCGGAAATAATATTCCCGAAGAATTTATTATCAGGGGAGAGATTCTGATGCCTCGACCTGTATTTAACAAGCTGAACGAAGAACGTATCGGAGAAGGTTTACAACCATTTGCCAATCCAAGGAACGCTGCTTCCGGAACGCTTAAACTCCTTGATCATAAGATTGTAGCATCACGACAGCTTGATTGTATGTTCTATTTTTTGCTAAGTGACAAATTGCCATTTACCACTCATTATGAAAATCTCATGCTGGCTGCAAACTGGGGTTTCAGGGTATCGGAAGGAATCAGTATCTGTAGAAATTTTGATCAAATTCTTCAGTTTATAAAGAAATGGGAAAAAGACAGGAAAAAACTTATATACGATATTGACGGCGTCGTTATCAAAGTCAATTCTCTTACATTACAGGAAGAGCTTGGCTTCACTGCCAAATCTCCCAGATGGGCAACCGCATTCAAATATAAAGCTGAACAATTGACAACCAGACTGTTATCAGTGTCATTTCAGGTTGGAAGAACGGGTAATGTTACACCTGTTGCAAACCTTGAACCGGTTTTCATTGCAGGTTCTACAGTTAAACGGGCATCTCTTCATAATGCCGACCAGATAGAGATACTTGATCTCCATATCAATGATATGGTATATGTGGAAAAGGGAGGTGAAATAATTCCCAAAATAACCGGTGTGGACAAGTCGAAAAGAGATAAAAACAGCATAAAAGTTACATTTATTCAGAACTGCCCTGAATGTGGTACTGCTCTTGTAAGAAATGAAGGTGAAGCAAATCATTTCTGTCCGGATTACCTTCACTGCCCACCTCAGATTACCAGAAGGATAGTGCATTTCATTAGCCGCAGGGCAATGAATATTGAAGGGCTGGGAGAAGAAACTGTAGAACTATTATTCAGCAAAAACCTCATCAGAAATTTTTCTGATCTTTATAAACTTAAAGCTGAGCAACTTATACCCCTTGAACGACTGGGTGAAAAATCAGCCCGTAATATAATAAACAGTATTAAGGAATCTGTAAAGGTTCCTTATCCGCGTGTTATTTATGCACTGGGTATCAGGCATGTCGGAGAAACGATGGCAAAAACCATTGCAAAACACTTCAGCTCAATCGATGATCTTATGAATGCTGATTTCGACACCCTTACAGGAATAAGAGAAATAGGCCCAGGAATAGCATCAAGCATTATAAATTATTTCAATGATCAGGTTAATATTGAGATTATAAACCAGCTTAAGTCATACGGAATCAAACTTCAGGAAAAAGAACAGAAAGTTCCTGCAGTGGGTTCTCTTACAGGGAAATCGATTGTTATCTCCGGAGTATTCCGGAAACACAGCCGTGAAGAATATAAACATCTGATAGAAACCAAAGGAGGAAAGAATACCTCCTCAATTTCATCAGGAACATCATTTGTTCTTGCGGGAGAAAATATGGGACCAGCAAAAAAATTGAAAGCAGATTCACTCGGAATACCATTAATGGATGAAGAAGAATTTCTTAAATTAATTAATGAAGATTAGTATAATGGCCTGCTTGATATAAAAAAAACTGTTAGGTTTGTAGAATGGAACTTTTCGGAGAATTCAGACAAAAGATTGGAGTGTATATCC
>CAZPMM010000076.1:0-7493 GCA_964587405.1 uncultured Rikenellaceae bacterium | reverse complement strand
AAACCCATCATTATTGAATATCAATAAAACAGGTGTTAAGGTTGAGGTCGGTGGCTAAAAAACTCTTTTTGGTGCTGGTCATAAGGTGCATGGCAATAAACCAGTAGCGATAAGGCAATTTACTGCTTTGGTATTAATCACACGTACTCACTCCCTCTTATTCACCCTCTTTGTGCCAGCATAGAGGCACCGGGTGGATGAATACATGAAAAACAAGGCATAAAAGGTGGATCATGCAATTAGTACATGCATCCAGAGAAAATGGTCAACCGCACAACACGTTAACTATAGTATTTTATCAGCGGTTAAAGTATCTTTCATACTCTTTTCTAAGGTAATCAAGTGAACGACGAATCTGGGTATCAACAGTATTTTCCGAAATTTCAAGCTGACTGGCAATTTCTTTATAGCTTAATCCGGAAATACGACTGAGCCTGAAAATTTCTTTCTGCCGCTGAGGAAGCCTGTTAACAAGTTTCTGAATAACATCCTTGAGTTCATTGAACAGGACATCATCTTTGGTAGTTTCTTTGAAAACAGTGTTATTGAGGACAATTTCTTCATAAACGGCTTTCTTAATAAACCTGTTTACGCAATTCTGAATAAACCATATATCTTGCTATTGAAAAAAGATAGGGTAAAACAGGCTTTGACACATCTAATCGGCTTCTCTGCTCCCAAAGAGCTACAAAGACATTTTGAACTATCTCCTCTGCTTCATCATGGCTGGAAAGTAATCTTAAACAGAAATTATAAATAAGCTGATGATATCTGAAGAATATCTTTTCAAAAGCTTTTTTACTTCCATTGCATAGACCTGAAATTATATCTGACTCATCATCCTTTATCATGAAGTCATTTCAAATTCTTTAACTTTAGCAATTTAATAAATCCTGCTTTTTCTAACAAGTCCGAGTCTGTCCAGTTCTTCATGAATAAAGATACAATTTGAAAGGTTATAATCAGGTTCAAGATGATATGCTATTTTAAGGTTACCGCCGTCATTATCCCTTACAGTTCTTTCAAGCCACTCATGTATATCTTCTTCTTTTGATCCTTCCGATAATACTTCTACCGGGGGAAAAACATTGATCTCAAAATCCCGTCCCATCTTTTTGCGTATTAGTTCAAGAGATGTATTTGAACCGGAATCAATGATCTTAAGGTTTTCAATTTCGCAGATTGCATTCATAATATGATCCGAATTACCGCAACTATGAAGCCGAACAGCTCCGAATTCCCTTCCCAGCATGCCAAGGTAGAGAGTAACGAATTCCCTGTAACTGAATTCATCAAGCATAGAACCCGAACATTCACCTATATGAACCATAGTGACCGGAAGCCTGCCCAATGCAGAAAATCGCTTTATCACTGCAATATATACATCGGCTATCCATTTATGAATGTCCTTAACAAGTTCAGGTTCACTCATCATCATTGTAAAAATATCCTGTCCGATGAATTTCATCGAAGTGGTTATTATTCCATGGATTGTTGCTCTGCCTGAAATATCCCAGAAGAACGGAGGGATTATTCTGAAATCAGGATATTTCCTGACTATTTCAACATATTGTTTCTCCAGATCATTTATAAACGGAAGCTCCGCCACATTACTTACCGGGGGTAATTCTGCGGCATTCCTGATATCTTTTAAAGGGAAACCCTTTACATCTGAATCCTTATCATCTGAAAAGACAAACTCTGCACCGAGTGCTGCAGCTATGATCATATTTGGCTGAATTGCCCCAACCAGTATCATACGCGGAACAACATATTCAGCCTGTACAAGATTATCTTCCATGTTATATAAAGGATAATCAGGAAATCTGTTCCTGATAAATCTGTGGCATGCTTCATCCTGCTCCATCCTGTAATAAGGATCCATATAATATTTTGAATCAAAAATAAAACCACCATGCTTATGCAGCCATCCTTTTGAAACACTGGCCTGTACTTTTATCATTTTTTTATTGTTTTTAAAGAATAATTCATCTTTCCGGTCAATTTTTTACTTCAATAATTTTGTTAGCGACCATATTTCCCAAAGTAACATAATATAGCAGGAACAGATAGCAGAGGATCACAATTACATAAGAAACGGCAGGATCGATCACATCTGCAAATCGCCCGCATAGAAAAGGGAGAAGGGCTCCACCGAGGTTTTCCATTATCAGAAGAACAGATAACGGTGATTGTTAGGATTATTCCAGGCACCGGGCATTTTTTCAGAGCATTATTCTGTGAGTTATATTTTGGTATAGTAATTATTCCGATAGTATAACCCAATATTGAAACCAGCATTGTAAAAGAGATAAAATGTCATTATTGAAGGTTTTAAAAGAATGGATAAATTTAGTATTTTCAGGATTAATTCGGTTCATTTCAGATTATTTTAAGATTGCCGTTGATTTTATATGTCCTTTCTTTGTCGATAGCCCTGTCTTTCTTTTTGTTTCCATACACAGCTTCCATTATGAAAGGTACTTCATACTGATACCGCCTTTACTGTCATTCATTATACCAGTCATAAGATGATTGGCTTCTTCTGAAGAAACACTAAACCGTTCCCTATGTTAAAGTGAAAATACTTAGTATAACTTAGTATCCTGATGCCTTAATGGTAAAACCGGTTTCCGGAACTCCTCAACTATTTAATAAATTATTTTGCAGAAGGCTGTTAAAATGATTTGCAGAATTGATCCTGAATAGTAAATTTACCATGCTCATAAAAAAGAAAGAAGCTATGGAAGAAAACAACCTCGTATACCGTGGGAAATCAAAAGATGTGTTTAATATAAAAGAAGGGCCTTATGAGGGTAAGTATCGCTTTGTTTTCACAGACAAGGCAACAGGATATATCGAAAACGGGAAACCGGTTTTCGATCCCGGTTATGATACTGTTGTTGGTAGTATACCAGGTAAAGGAGCTGTTGCATGCAGGTTTGCCACACATTTTTTCAGACTTTTGAAAGCAAAAGGTATTGCCACACATTTTATTGAAACGATCAGTGACAATGAAATGATCGTTGAGCCTGCAATGCCTCTCAGCATGTCTGTTGCAGCTCCCGATCTGCCCGGATCTGCCCCTCTGGCAAATCTTGAATTCACATGGAGAAATAATGCAACAGGAAGCTTCTGGAGAAGATACCCTTTTGTAAAACCCTGCAAGAATATACATAAAGTGGTTGAAGTCTGGACCAAAGGCGACAGTGATATTCTGATAACACCTGAAGCCCTTGAGGAAACCGGAGCTATGAACAAGGAAGAGATTACTTACAGCGTTGAACTTGTGAAGAACATTGCAGAAATAGTTTCACAGGAATTTGAATCAAAGGGTCTGCATGTGATAGATGGCAAATTCGAACTGGGCAGACTCAAATACGGTGACGGGAAGATTGTCCTTATTGACGAAATATCTCCTGATGTTCTTCGAGTATGTAAAGGTTATACTCCCGGAGGGAATGGAGACTGTACTATTTACAGGGATTGTGCTGTTACTAACTTTTCCGGTGGAAAAAGAACGATCAAAAACAAAAATCAGGTTTCAGCTGTTGATTTTATAAATATATTCCTTTAAAACATTAAATATTCCGGTCATGAAATATTTACGGTATGTTATTTTAACACAGATTATTATTCTTTCAGCAGGTATGAACAGCTGGTCCCAGCAAAAATCCATCACATTCGGGAAAGCTGTTGTTCTGAAAGATGTAACTCCTGCAATATCTGCAAGAAGTTTTCCTCTCAGATGGATCAATGTTAACACTGCAGAAGACACCTGGACAAAAAAGAAGAACCTGCTGGTGTGTACAGGTAAACCTATAGGTGTCATGCGGTCGGAAAAACAATATGAAAACTTCATTCTTCATATAGAATGGAGACATATGGAAGCAGGAGGCAATTCAGGTGTTTTTGTGTGGTCAGATGCAAATCCTGCTGAAAAATCTCGACTTCCGAATGGTGTTGAGGTTCAGATGCTCGAACTTGACTGGGTAAAGATTAACACAAAAGACGGAGTGGAACCGCCAATCGCGTACGTACATGGCGAGCTGTTCGGTGTAGGTGGCGTAAAGATAACGCCCGATAATCCGAGAGGCGTTCGAAGCAAATCGGTTGAAAACAGATGCAAAGGACGTGGCGAATGGAATATATACGATGTGATCTGTGTAGATGGCGTAATTAAACTATCTGTCAATGGTAAATTTGTTAACGGAATTAGCATGTCAACACAGAAAAAGGGATATATATGCCTCGAATCAGAAGGTGCAGAGATCCATTTCCGTAATCTGAAAATAACCGAACTCCCGCCCGGATCAATTTAAGCTGTTACAATACTTAAAAAGCTCGGTTATTTGTTCCTTCCGGTCGAATTTGATACGGTTCTTCTTTATGAATGGCTTTAACCGATCAGCTTTTTCCGGAAAAAGGTTCAGGAATTGTTTTTCATTGCTAAAACTAAACCATTCTGAATCTTTTCTGATCCAGTAGACCGGGGTTATTTTAACAATATAGTCGGAAGGAAGAGGCAGATTATAGCGGCCACTTGACAGATCGACACTGCTGAGATAAACACTTGCTGCCAGCTGGGAAGTTCCGCCATATCCGACAGGTTTTCCTGCCGGGAGCAATTCACCTTTAAACTGAATGAACAATGAGGGATCACCTGATTTAAGAACTTCATAAAAACCCTTCCCTGCAGGAACAAACCTGATGTCCTGAATAATAACAGTATCCACCATGCCAGGATTTGCGATATCATAATAATTCTCATCCCTGGTAAACACCATTTTTTCTGTTACGGTATTATAGTTCATTGAAGCTGTCTGAATCTGCCCGTTTTTCATTATAACCCTGGCTGTTGTGAAATCCTGGAAGTAATATTGAGGCATCAAACCATCACTGGTCGTCTGGCATACCAATGCTGCAGATATCAGGTTAAACACCGTCACCAATACTATGAAATATTTCCTGTTTATCATAAGGTTCATAATTAATTATTATTCAACATATTCATTAAGCTTTTCCCATCTTACGTTCCACCGGCCGTTATTCGGGAACTGACCGTAAACACACATTTTGGCAACAGCAGTCAGAATTCCTCCGTTTCCGGGAAGGTATACAGCAAGTCTGGGATTCTGGTAATTATGTCCGTTCATCAAATACCTGTTCTTGGGAGCCTCCATCATAAGGAAATCAATAGCCTGTTCTCCTCTGCCAATTGCAGCTGCCGACATGGCAAGCATAGGAAAATCCCATCCCCATGTTGAAGGCCAGTTCCATTTTTTCATTATAGTATCAAGAGAGTTTCCGAGTATCAGGTTGTTTACCTTATCTGTTTCGTGAAGAACTCCGTTAATACCGGACACTATCGGATGATCACTCATATATCTGGGGTTGGTATATGAATCCTTTGTATCTTCAGAGCAAAGATAGATACCGTTCTGAACAGCAAGATCCGGCAGCTTTTCAGAAACATCTTTCCATAATTCAGGAATTTCAAGACCTAGACGTTTCTTCCATTCAATTGCCGTTTTGAGTCCCCAGTACCAGTATACAATTTCAAATACCGGATTTATTGTCGTTTCTTTCCTTAAGCTCTCCTGCGCGGGTATAAGGACAGGACCAAGCATATACCGGTCTCCATCAGGATCATATGTTGCGTAAGATGCCATAAATTCAGCCGATTCAAAAACGATATCTCTGTACCTTTCAAGAATTTCATCTTTGTCAGTTGAATTTTTATACAACAGTTCCGAATAAAATACCGGATGAGGTTGCTGCCAGATAAGGAATGTACCAACACCGCTGGGACTTTCTCTGCCTTCATGACTAGTCATTTTTGGCCATCGGACTCCCCTGTAGCCTTGTAAAAGGGCTGTTTTTCGTGCATTATCAAGAATATCAAAATAATAATTCATCTGCTTTTCAAGTATCTCCTCTTTGTCCCATAATGCAAAATGAACTGCATGCCACCAGTGCATTTCAAGATGAAATTTACCAAACCAGCTGTTATATGTAAGACCTGTTTCTGCAGGAGGCAATGATCCGCTGCACTGAACACGGGTAAGATACCTGGAAAGAATCATTCTCCGTTCAAGTTCGAAAGCCCTTGGATCGGTACACTCCGAAAAATCCACGGCACCTCCGGTATTCCAGAAAGTTTCCCAGCTCTTCCTGCTTTTTTCTGTCGTAACTATAAAATTATCAGGACTTTCTTTTATGTCTTCTTTACTAAACAGACATGAAAATTCTAACGCAGGTCTTCCATTCCCCGGTAAAATATGATATAAATGCGACGAAATATTCTTAAGTACCCCATCATTATGCTTCACCTTAACATAATACCTGTCATCATCCTGTACCCTTTCAAAATATATTTCGTTTTTGGTTTCTGACAAAATATTTGTTACATGCCTTTCCGGTTCATCAAAATCATAAGCGGCAGGGAGGGGTATTCCCATAGGAAAATGGATCTTTACACTAAGCCTGTTTTCAGTTATAAGGTCAGATTCAATTTTAGCTGATATCTGGTCACATTGAGGATGACAAACTGTTGTAACCTGTACCGGAATACCATCAACGGTAAAACGGCTGAATATTTCACCTGTCCACAAATCAAGCCTTTGAACATTCCCTGAAATATCGCTGATAGTTATTTCCGAACCGTCTTTTTTCACTATATGCAGTCCAATCATTCCCAAATGAATACGATGAGGGTTCTCACGAAGCCATGCCGAAGCCATTCTTTTTCTTTCTTCCTCGCCCTGACCATGCTGCCATAAGTATTTTACTTTCCTTCCATTTACCTCATATTCACGATAATTATCTTCCAGACTAAAATTATCAGGATTTTTAAACGAATGCCATCCCCAGTTCGACATGGTTCCAAGAGATATTCCTTCTTTATAAAAATCCGGAAAAGTCTGAAGACCGGTTACATCGACAGTAAATGCAAATTCACCGTTCCCGACAGTAAGCGAATTAAGACTGTCAATTATACTGTTTTCAATATTATGCCTTGTCACCAGATCATACCTGTTTATAACCTGCTCATTGCGGCACGAAACTGAAAATAAAAAAAATAATATTACACCCTGGAAATATTTCTTCATCCCATATAACTATTAGAGATATAAAATTAATCGTTCGAATACAATTTACAAAGATTGTCGCGGTTCGATATCAGCCGGCACAAAACAAATGTATGCATTATACCGGGATATCCCTTTTTAAACTATTTTTGAAAGTTTAATTATCATAAATAATATCCTTTGGATACTGATATTACAATTATCGGTGCCGGTGTAATAGGACTTGCAACAGGGGTAAAGCTTTCGGAGAGCTTCAGTAACCTTTTTGTAATTGAAAAACATTCTACATTCGGGCAGGAGACAAGCAGCCGCAACAGTGAAGTGATACATGCGGGCATATATTATCCGAAAGATAGTCTTAAAGCCTTACTTTGTATTGAAGGAAAGGAACTGCTCTATGAA
>CAZPMM010000075.1:0-7525 GCA_964587405.1 uncultured Rikenellaceae bacterium | reverse complement strand
GATAACCTTTCCAGTTATTGTTTGTTGCAGCATAAGCTTTCCTAGAGTAGATGATACTTGATTTGAAGTCAGAACTATCTGACGATCGCTGACTATAAACCTTACATCACTTGGGAATATCTCACTTAAAATGTTCTTTATTGGTTCTTCTTCAGCCTGTATATCAACCTTGCGTTTAACATCAATAAGCTTGTGATTAAACAGAAAATAGAACTCACTGATTTCCTCAATTTTATCTAGGACGGATTCAACCGAAGCGTCCTTCATGTCGAGAGAGATCTTTGTGCTTTGTGAATAACCTGGACCTGCAATAAGACTAACTAATCCGATGAAATACAAAAAGATAGTAATTTTCATTTTCAGGAGTAATTTTTGCCAATTACCATTTAGCCAGAAAGACTCATAGTAATTAAAATTTTTTTTCATACTTTTGAATTGTTTGGGTTAATACTAGAATGTTTATGTTAACAGCAAAGGCATTGTAGTGACAATTAACCGGAGGAAAAGTGTTACAGCACTTTTCCTCTTTATCATTATAGACAGTATCAGAATAATCTCATGTTGGTGCCATTTTCAATTTCGTTGTTAGTTAATAATTAGTCAGGTTTATTATGTATTATTTGTCATGCAGGAAAAATAATTATCTTCTTCTTTGAAAAAGATCTGTCATCCAATAGTTTTCGTGGTATCTCTTTAAAGTCAATAGGAGCACTGAGTTTAAGTAATTTTAGTATCTCCTCCAGTGATTCATCCTGGAAGGTCGCATGATACCGGTAATCCTTCACCATTTTACCCTGTAGCTCAATATCAACATTATAGATAATACCTATTTTATTTAATACTTTGTAAAGTGGTTCATTCCTGAAAATAAGTTTCCCATCTTTCCAGGCTACGAACCTGTATGAATTCTCATTGGTTATTTCTTGTTTTTTGGTTTGTCTGTTATAGGCAAGATGCTGATCCGGGTTAAGCTCCGATATTAATTGCCGATCCTTATAGTTTCCGGATTCATTCACAATGACCTTTCCTGAAACTAAGGTTACCTCAGTCACCGGATTATAATCATATTCCTGAACATTGAACTTTGTTCCTGTAGCTTTAATCTCTATTGTTGGAGTTTGAACTATGAATGGTTTTGAAATATCACTCTCCACTTCAAAATAGGCTTCCCCCTTCAAAAAAACAGTTCGATCTTTGCTGTTGAATTTATTTGGGTACTTCAGGCTGCTTCCTGAATTGAGCCATACCAGTGTTGAGTCTGCCAGTCTTAATGAGGAACGGGTTCCAAAGGCTGCAAAAACTTCATTGTAAACAAGTTCATTTGATGAAATTGTATTGTTTGAATTAAAATAAAACCATAATAAAGCGCCAATTGCCAGCGGGAATATTAAAACTGCAGCTATTTTCTGCCAGTAATACCAAAAACTTTTTCCCGCTGATACTTCCGGGATCCTGTCAAATACTTTTTTCAATGCTGCTGTTGTGTTAATTTTTCCCGGATCAATCTTTTTGTCAGTAGCATCCCATATATTTTTTACCTGTTCAAAATACTGCTTGTTGTCAATTGAACTCTCAATCCATTTTTTTAATTGATCTTTTTCAGTTGAATCAGCCAAACAAGCCAGATTTCTGGCTATCAATACTAAAAAATCGTCGTGATTCTCCATCCCCATATTTAACAATTATAACTAAAGACGTTCCACATTTAAAAAACCACAATCAAAGTATTGAGAGAACCCGATTTCCATTTTTAAGGATACAAATATTATGTAATCAAACAATTGGCCAGAAAAGCAGGTTGTAAAAGCATATTATGAGAATAAAATAATCTTTTAAACAATTACGAAGCAAATGCAAAGCCTTTCCTATGCGAACCTCAATGGTCCTGACGGAAACACCAAGCATGTCCGCTATCTCGTGGTATTTAAATCCCTTGTACCGGTTCATACGGAATGTATCAGAAACTGGTTCCGGCAGCATTTCAAGCGCCTTCTCTACAAGTTCCTGCAGCTCTGAATAAAGAATGTAATTATCCGTATCAACCTCAAATTTTGTTGAACTTTCAGTTACAAAATCATTATATGCCCGCATAATCATTTTATGCCTGTAACAGTCGATGCATTTATTCTGCACTAATTTGAGCAGGTATGATTTAAGTGAAATATCGATATTAACAGATTCATGTACTTCCCAAAGTTTCGCAAACATATCCTGCACTATTTCTTCAGCACTATTCAGGTCACGAGTAAATCGCACGGCAAATATTACAAGATCCTTATAATATGCAAGAAAAATATCAGAAAATGCTGATGCATCTCCGGTTTTTAATTTGGAAATAAGTACTTTCTCGACTAATGAGACATGATTTGCCACATTGGTTTTTCTTTTATGTACTAAAGGTAAGAAATCCTGCCAATCAGACTGCGAGTGACTTTTTTTTATGTCCAATATAAGAGACAGATTTTCTTCCATTAATTACATAATTAAATTAGTGAAACGCCAACCTTACGATCAGCATTTCACATACTAACTAACCTACTCTACCCTAAAACCATCTATGCACTATCTTCCGCTAATGCTTCAAGAACTTAAATTTCTTTGCTATACTGTTTAAGTTAATTCTAACTATAAGACGTTTTAAATGATAATTACCACAAAAAAATATAATGTTCAGAATAAAAATATAATTTCCTGCCGGAGAAGCCAGTGGCTTTGACCACTCTTCGCCGGAGTAAACTAACCATCCTTGGTCGGAATTAAGTGATTGATGTTATAATATCTGTAGCCTGCGTATCGTACAAATTTATGCCTCCGGCTTCCTTCTTATCCCACATTACGAAGGGCACCCTTGCCTTCAGCTAACGCTTTTCACTTTCAGGGCGCATTCTGAAACTTCCACCTTATAGTTATCGCCCATGCCGGGCACACAATGAAAACTTTTATCGGACTAACCTGTAAGAAATGGCGATATTTATGCAGGCTGCAAGTTTATTGGTCTTTTTAAAAGGGTTAAAAGCCTCGACATCCCCTTGGTAAATATTAATAAAATCATAGTTAACCCTAAAACCCGGACTGATGAATATTTTGTTCTTCAATAACATATTATATTGATGGCCAAGAAGTAAACCATAGTCCAGGTTCCGGTATCTGTCATTAACATTAAACATAATCCCTCCCTGTACATCTACGGCCATCTTTAACTTTCCAATATACCCGCCGATTATTATCCGGCCGGGGATACTGCGGTGGTCCCAGATATAATAAGACTGAAACTTAAAATAGTCCAATTTGATATTTCTGTTTACATAGCTTGCATCAATATATTGTTGATATTTCTGTCCTGTTTCCGATCGCCAAAAAAACTCCAAACCGATGTTATGATGGTCTTTAATAGCTATTGTAGATAAAACTCCCATGTCCTGATGAAAGGTTAAGAGAGTATTTCCCAGTTTCCTGGGATTTAAACCGTTTATAGTTTCATAATTAAGCAACCAGGTATTTTTATAACTATAAGAAACACCCACATCCGAGATACGTAAAAACGGTTTTGATGTTCTACCTGATCCAGTTACAGGTAAATCAGGAGTGATAACCGCTGAAGATAAATCACCTGCATTACTTGCTAAAAGATCCTTTATTTCAGGTCGCAGATTCTGAATTTCGGCTATACCGGGTTTTTCGATTCTTTCTGAAGCGTATTCATTTCCCTTCTCATCAATATTTCCTGTAATTTCTTTATTCTCTATATCCTCTGCAGTCTTTATATATTGTGCAGTCTCCTTATTATCAATATTTTCTTTATTTTCGGAAAACAGTACTGATCTGTATTCTTTTTTAGCTTTCCCGTGAAAAGCGGATACTTCCTGGCCTGACCGGGATTCAGATGCAGAATCTTCTGAATGGTCTTCCCGGTTAATTTCAGATGAAGTATTTATTTCTTTTTCAATTTGTTTTTCTTCAGCTAAAATTGGTTCTGACTGGATTGGGTTTTTGACATACTCTCTAAAATAGAACACTGAAGCTAAAAGCAGTAATATAACTGCTGCAGCTGCAGAAATATAATTTATATAAGGCTTTGATACTAACCTGTGTGTTGGTGGATTGATCCTGTCCAATTCGGAGGATATATTATCCCAGGTTTCTATAAAATCAAGTTCATCCTGTATTTTTTCCCATACGGTATCATCCTCCTCCACATCAAGTTGTTGAAGCCATTTCAAATAATCTGTATCAAACTTGTTGCTGCTCATTGTTTGCTTTGTTCAAATTCCAAAAGCCACTTTTTAAGAAGATTTCTGGCTCTTTTGTACTGAGATTTTGATGTCCCCTCTGCTATCTGTAACTTTTCTGCAATCTCCTTATGTTGCAGGCCTTCAACGGCAAATAAGTTAAATACAATCCTTGCTCCATCAGGAAGTTGTTTTATATAGTGAAGGATTATATCATTTGTCAGTTCACTAAATGAAAAACTACCTCTTTCTTCTTCGTCCGGCTCATCTGGAAAATCATTAATATACACAAGTCTTTTCCTTTTTCTGAAATAATCAATAGCAGTATTTGTAACGATTCGTCTTATCCAACCTTCAAGTGGTCCTCTGGTGTCAAACTTTTCAAGATTTGTAAATACTTTTATGAATGCCTCCTGCAATATGTCTTTTGCTTCAACCCTGTCGCCACTATATGAAAGGCAAATCTGATACATTGCTTTAAAATACTTTTTATATAATTGTTTTTGTAGTTTTCTGTCATTATGCAAACAACCTCTAAGCAATATCAGATCCTCTTCGTGTGATTTTACATCCATAAGATATATAACTCTATTCATTTATTGTCAAAGAGGTTGATTCCTCAATCCTGTTGAAAATCGCATTATAAATTTGACTATTAAAGTATTTACTTAAAAAAATGTAATTTGTCTCATCAATTACACCTGTTAATGCTCCGCTTAACATTTCTGGTGTAATAACTGAGAACCAATATGATGGGTCGAAGATCAGATTTCCATTATTTTCCATATTCTTATCAAGGATTACTTCCTTCCCTCCGTTTCTGTTCTTTGATAAAATCATAAAAGTTAATGGATCATTTACCGCAAGGATAACATGATTAGTTTTCATGTTACTGATAAACCTGCCTTTGACCAGAATGCAAGGTTTAACATCTTCAAGGTAATCTTCAATTATATCTCCCAGATCTTCCTGCAAGTCTTCCAGGTCGTCGTCGTCATCATCGTCATCATCATCTTCTGCATCTTCTGCATCTTCTGCAGACTGAAACCAATCTTCAAATTCTTCAATCAGTTCGGCCTCATTCGCATCAGGCTGAAAAACCAGCGAAAAAGAAATCGGATTGTACACACCCTGAGGTATATTAAGTTGTATTGTTTTGTTTAATCTATTGGGCATTATTACATAGGTATCACCCGGGTTAAAGCTTCTCGTTAAAAAAACATCACCGCCTGTCTCTCTGTAGCCACGAATATCTAAAGATTTTAAGCCCAAATTGATAGCATCTATTGTCAGCATGCCGCTGATTACAGGTTGCTCATCAATTAAAAAATTAAGTCTGAAATCAACAGGAAGAGTATAGTCCTCTTTTGTGCAGTTCACCATTAACACGGCAAACAATATAAACAGTATTTCAATTCGAGTATATATTTTTCTCATGATTCTTACCTGTATTCAAATATCACCCTGATAAATAAGACGAGAGATTACCTGAAAGGTTGTAATAAACAACATAATATTTTTGTAAATGGTCGATTTTGTTCAATGATAAAAATTATTATTTCAGATTTCGCAGTTATTACGCCAAAACAGCTGTATAAGTTTAGCTTTATATTCTTTTTGTACAACACAATATAATACTTTCTACGGATATAGTATCACCAAATCAGTAAATAGCTATTATTATAAAATATTTAAAATACACAGGAAACAATATCTTTGTTTCGGTGAGTACTATTTTGTAAAACATATTGGATGAAAACCTCAAGCGAAATAAACTATTCAGGAGTTTAATCTGACCTCAGATACAATGATTAAATCAGGATCTATTACAACAAAACATATAATACTCTGTCAATGCAGGGGTGGCAGAATCGGAAATGAAATTTACGAAGCAATTGATCAGCAATTTCAAAAGATGTCTGCCCATATTACGAAGCTTGACGATCTGTGCGGCCTTGTGGCATCGAAGGGAGAACTTCTGCCGGAGATCTTTAAGGAACAGCCCGATGCTCTTGTGATCGGTTGCTACCCGCGAACCATGAAACTCCTGATCGGACAAATACCGGGTGATCCAGTAAATACATTATCTTTCAGGTATTTAAATCTGATCGATTCATCCCCTGAAGATGCCCTTGAGCAGATTAATTCATTTTGTCCTTATCAAACAGGCAATCCGGAAATCAGGGAGATCCGTGAAGATACAGGATGGCAGTCATGGTTTCCGGTAATAGATTATTCACGTTGTACTTCATGCAGCCAGTGTGCAGATTTCTGCCTTTTCGGAGTTTATGATAAAACTCTCGGAAAGATCACCGTAGTAAATCCGAAGGGTTGCAAAGATCAGTGCCCTGCCTGTGCACGTATATGTCCGGCTACTGCAATTATTTTTCCGAAATACAAACGCGGAGGTGCAGTGGGAGGCTCTGATGATATTGATGAAAAGGCTGAACTCCAGAGACAAACACGTGATATTGAATCTATTCTGGGAGAGGATATTTATCTTGCCCTTCAGAAGAGAAAAGCCAAAAGACAGTCAATAATAAAGGAAGAGGAAATGAAAAAAGCTTTCAGGGAAAGGGATAATGCGATTAACAAAGATAAATCCGAATAATGTCTATACTGAAGAACTTCATGAAAACCGACAGGCATTGTCGCAGGATCTTTCTGACAAATATGGTAATGAAAGGCGCTACCGGCTTTTTAAGATTCAGGAAGAGGAGAAGCAGAGATAAAATGTTTCCTGCATTCCAGTTTATTTCTGTCACTAATGATTGCAATCTTCATTGTCAGGGTTGCTGGGTGGAGACAGACGATCCAAAAGTCTATATGGAAGCCGGCAGGATAGATATTTTAATTGAAGCAGGTAAAGGACAAGGGTCATATTTTATTGGCTTGCTGGGTGGAGAGCCTTTGATGCACAAAGAGTTAAATTATATTTTTAAGAAGCACAGCGATTGCTATTTTCAGCTTTTTACAAACGGAACTCTTTTCACAAGGCAGCTTGCACAAAGCCTCAGAAAAGCAGGAAATGTAACACCGCTGATAAGTCTTGAGGGTGATGAAATTGTTTCCGATATAAGGCGTGGGGGACACAACGTATATGATCGTACACTTGAATCTATAAAGACAGCAACATCATCAGGACTTATAACAGGTGTTGCCATCAGTGTCTGCAAATCGAACATTGAGATGGCTCTTAGTGACGATTTTGTAAAAATGCTTCACAACCTTGGTGTACTGTACATATGGTATTATATCTACCGTCCTGCCGGACGTAATCCCAATTATGAACTTGC
>CAZPMM010000074.1:0-7527 GCA_964587405.1 uncultured Rikenellaceae bacterium | reverse complement strand
TCATCAAGCTTTGCCATTCTGCTTACAAGTCCGAGCACATTTCCTGATGTTTCGGCATTGAATCTGACAAACCAGTAATCTTTCGATTTTCTTATGGTCTGATTACTGTAAATAAAAGAATAACTACTGCCCAGAATTGTGATATCCCTGTAACTGTAGGCAAGATATGATGAAGATTCTATCCTTTCCCTGAATACCGGATCAATGGTATCAAGCTTGACAATGTTAAGCTGAAGAGGATTTACAATATGTGTTGTATATGAACTTGCATTCCAGTTGTATCCGAAAGTGGCATTTGCCATTATTCTTGTATAAAACGGCATTTTCTGGTAATTATATGCCGCAAGCAATGTGGTTGTGGGATTATATTTCTTTATAAAGCCTTCTGTTTTGAGAAAAGGTACAAGGAATTTCGGAAATCTCAGACTGGTTTCAGCGCCATATTCCACAGAATGCATTATAGTATCCTGCGAAAGGGTTTCATATGCCCCTTTAAGCTTGAGATTGAACATTTCTGCTCCATGAAACAGATTTTTATGCTGATAAACAAGGTTGAGAGCACCTCCCAGCCCGTCGGAATGAGTTCCTTCAACCTCTACCCTGTAAGACTGCTGGCTAAGAAGAGTCAACTGTATATTGCAATCAATCCTGAGTGTTTCTCCCTGATCGTATACATTTCCGTGAACTTCTGTATAAAAAATGTTTACAAGCCTGAATGTTTTCAACCCGAGTAAATGTGATTGTGTCCTCTCGGTATTTAAAAGACTGTACATCGCTCCCGGAGTAAGGTACAATGACTGAATAATCAGATCATATTTAATTTCAGGTTTCTTTCCTGGAGTAATAAAATAATAACCTTCATATTCAGTCGTGTCAAGGCTCCTTATATATGCTTCTCCCCCTTCAAGCGCATCTTTGGGAACAAAATCGGGATAGATATAAACATTTCCTATCCGGTACATCGAATGAGGTACCGTTACCATCCTGTTGTTTTCGCCGATACGTGTAAACTGTTTTATTCCGTAATATATATCAACCTGCCTGTTACCAACTGTACTGTCAACCCTGAAATAGATATGCTCTCCCGAAAATCCGTAAAAACCCCTGTCCTTTACGAACTTTTCAAACCTCGACTGTTCATTCTGAAGGACATCAACATCATAAGGTTTTCCGCGGGATATAAGACAATTTAAAGAATCGAAACAGAACCAGTTTCCAATAAGGGAATCGGCAAATTCATAATAAAGGTTACGAACTGTATAAGGTGATTTAAGATCAACCTTATAAAAGACCTCGGATTTCTGCCTTTCGCTCTTTACTGTGTCACTGACTGATGAATCAAAGTAACCTTTTGAAGCCACATAAGTCCGGATCTGTTCTACAGATTTGGCGGTTGAATACGGGTCATGTATAACCGGCTCCTCTCCTATATTCCTGAGCCAGGAATGAAACCAGTTCTCCTTTTTAATATTGGAAAGATTAAATAATCCAAGGTGGAACCGGACACCAAATATCTTTTTATTCGGCTTCTGCTTTATATATGGATCAAGATCTTTCCTGCTTATACCTTCCCTGCTTACAGATACATGATTCTTGTCCAGAAGAGTTTCATCCTGTGGAACATATTTGGTTGGATTACAGGATATTAAAATAATTACAACACTAAATAAAAATAAAAGCGACCCGCTCCGGTATTTATTTTTATTTGATATATTTTTTTTCAAATTTTGCATAATAATTCTGAACAAATATATCAATAATAATATTTACGGGATTGATATACAGAAATTGTAACCGGAAGGATTTATTGGCATATTATTAAATTATACATAAGCTGTGTGATTCCTGCTAAATATGCAATTTAAGAACCTAAACACAAGTTGTTCAGCTTTTAGCAGAAAATAGACACTCTGTGTCTGTATAAACTAAAGTTATTTTCCTGATGCCCCCGATTATTATTATTGAATAAAGACCCAGTTATTAAATAAATAATTCTGAAGTGTTAAGCAAAAGCAAGATCAGTTTCATTTTATCTCTTCAGAAAAAGAAGGTAAGGGAGAAAGAAAAGCTTTTCATCATTGAAGGCGATAAGCTGGTAAAGGAATTCCTCGCTGCAAAACAGCAGGTCAAAACACTGGTTGCTAAACCGGGATTTCTCAATTCTCTTCCTCCAATACATAAAAAGGGAATTGATGAAATCATTCCCTGCGGGTATGAAGAGCTTAAAAAAATATCAGGCTTAAAGACACCGCATAATGTCCTTGCCATTGTCAGGATGCCTGAACTACAAATGGATCCGGAAGAAATTAAAAATGGTTTGACCGCGGCGCTGGATTTTGTCCAGGATCCGGGTAATCTGGGTACCATAATCAGGGCAGCAGCATGGTTTGGCATTAAAAGTATCTTTTGTTCGGAAAACTGTGTGGATGTTTACAATCCTAAAGTCATACAGGCAAGCATGGGAGCAATTCTTCATGTTAAAGTCTTCTATACAGATCTGAATGTCCTGTTCAGAAATGTCCTGAAGAACAGAATTAAAATCTTTGGTGCCACACTTGACGGAAATTCCATTTATTCACACCGGCTTGAAAATAAAGGTATAATATTCCTTGGAAATGAATCAAAAGGAATATCTGAGGAGCTTTCATCATTTATTACTGACAGAATAATGATACCCTGTATAAACGAAACCGGGGCCGGTATCGATTCATTGAACGTTGGAATGGCTGCGTCTGTGATCTTTTCAGAATTTACCAGGAACAGGAGAAGGCTGTAAAATATGAAGAATCAACCCTTACATGCTTTGAGCAGATTTTTTTGATTGTTTCAGTATCTGCAGCCTGTTCCGGATCGGGATTTCAGTTAATCTGTTCTGACAATTATTATTCGAAATGAAATGCAATGATCCATATCTGCGATTTCATTTTTTCTATAGCATTCCGAAATTCATAATGTCCTGATGCACCTTCATCAACTATTATATCTGAAAGTCCGTTTGACATTTTAAGTTCAACTGAAAGCTTAAAATATTTAAGGTAAAAGTCAAACCCTGCCCCTGTTTCATAATACAGGTCGGGTCTTTTCAGTCTTAAATAGACAGGTTTTTCTTCATCATATTCCTTTTTGGCTGCAAGATCATATCTGAAGTTGAAACCTCCGACCACATAAGGTCTTACATTATTCAGCCTTTCTCCTTTATATTTCAGAAGCAGTGGGAACTCCAGGTATGATGATTCAAGCTTTTGCTGTTCGTTGAATAATACCGGTTCATCTCCCGGATTTTCCGGTATCTTATAATATCTGACACAACGCTGACCAAACGACACACCCGGCAGAAACCTAAGATCCCAGTATCTTCCCGGCCTCAGATTAGTTACTATCTGTATATTGATCCCGGGATTCAGACGGCTCACTTCAGGATATATCGAATCTATGTTAAGGTATTCCTGCGAAGGGGTAATTCTGAAATCCATTGAGTTAAATCCAAGGCTGAAACCGAAATGAAGCAGTTTTTCATCATACCATGATTCATTCTTAGGCTTCTGCTTTTGTGCAAACAGATTTATGCTTAACATCAGGAAAATAAAAATGAAAAGACGGTATAGGCCACCCTTATTCAAACCGGATCGATTATTATTAAGCTTCACAAGATAATAAACTGCTTATAATAAAAATTATTGCATTTAATATTTCAATCCTGTATAAATGCTTGCAATCCCTCCCGTCAGTTTCTTCTGCTTAACCGACCCGAATCCTGCCTCTCCAAGTAAGGCAATGAATTGCTCATTATCGGGAAATCTCATTACAGACTCGGGAAGATAAGTATATGCATATTCATTCTTTGAAAAAAATCTTCCCATCAATGGAAGGATTCTCAGAAAATAAAAATTATATAATTGTCTAAATTGAATATTTGAGGGTCTGGAGAATTCCAGTACCATTATGATTCCTTTCGGTTTAATTATTCTGGCCATTTCCGAAAGCCCTTTCAAAGGATCGGAAAAATTCCTGACACCGAAAGCCACCATTGCAACATCGAATGATCTGTCCGGAAAAATTATTTTTTCCGAATCACATTCAACCAGCTCTATCCTGTCGCGAAGTCCTTTTTTTTCAAGTTTCTTTTTCCCCGCCTCAAGCATTTTTCCTGATATATCAATACCCGTAACATGATCAGGATTCAGTTTCATTGCTGCAATTGCAAGATCTCCCGTTCCGGTTGCAACATCAATGATTTTTGAAGGGTGAGGATCAATGAGTGATATTTCCCTGATTGCTTTTTTTCTCCACGACCTGTCGATACCGAAAGAAAGAAAATGATTGAGAAAATCGTAATGCTGTGCAATTGAATCAAACATTTCTGCTATGTCCGGTTTTCTTATGCTCCGGGAGTTGTCGCCTGAATTATTCATCCTTTCAATAAAAAGCAAAGATTCAAAATATTTCTATTTTTACAGGAATTATAATAATAAATAAAAATCAATGAACAAGACTATAATGATCACAGGCTCCACTGCCGGGTTCGGCAGGGCAACAGCAAAAAAATTCGCAAAGAACGGATTTAATATTATAATTACAGGCAGAAGGAAAGAACTCCTGGATGAAGTTGAAAAAGAACTTGCAATTCATAATGTTGAAGTTCTGTCACTGAACTTCGACGTAAGGAAAAGATATGAGGTGGAATATATTATTTCAGAGCTTCCCGACAAATGGAAAGAAATTGACATCCTGGTCAATAACGCGGGGCTGGCTGTTGGCATGTCCCATATCAATGAGGCAAATGTTGACGACTGGGACAGAATGGTCGATACTAATATAAAAGGACTTCTGTATGTTACACGTGCTGTATCACCACTGATGGCTGCCAGAGGGAAAGGACATATAATCAATATTTCGTCTATAGCAGGAAGTGATATTTACGAAAACGGGAATGTATATTGTGCAACAAAAAGCGCTGTAAATTCTCTTTCGAAAGCAATGAGGATCGACCTTCTCAAACATAATATAAAAGTGACAAACATTGCCCCGGGTATGGCTGAAACTGAGTTTTCACTTGTACGATTCAAAGGCGATAAGGAAAAAGCCAAAAACGTTTATAAAGGAGTTGATTCGTTAAAAGCTGAAGATATAGCCGATGTAATTTATTATTGTGCAACATTACCCGCGCATGTTTGTATTAATGACCTATTAATCACCCCAACACAGCAGGCCTCAGCAAATCAGCTTTTTAGGAAACACGAGTAAAAGTTATAAGACAGAGAGATGACTGGAAAGAAGAAGGACTATGAGGATTACAGAATCAACGACACAGGGACTCAGTGAAGGCTCCATGGTAAAAGAACAGATTAATTACACATATGTACAGCTACAATAGCCTTTTTGAATTCACAAGGAATGTTTTCGCGAAGATGGGATGCAGTGAAGAACATTCTGAAATTATAGCCGACGTTTTTATTGCTGCTGAACTGAGAGGTCATTCATCCCATGGAATGATCCGGATAAAAGATTATTACGAACTATGGAAATCGGGGAGGATAAATGTGGATCCCCATGTAAAAATAGTCCATGAGTCACCCTCCACTGCTGTAGTGGATGGTGATAACGCAGTAGGCATGGTTGCTGCCCGGAAATCTATGGAAATAGCGATTGAAAAAGCGAAAAAAACGGGAACAGGCTGGGTTGCCACACGTAATTCAAATCATTTCGGAATAGCGGGATATTATGCAATGATGGCATTGAAAGAGGATATGACAGGCATCTGTCTTACAAATGCAAATCCGCTTGTTGCTCCTACATTCTCAATAAGCAGAATGATGGGTACAAATCCGATAGCTGTTGCCATACCTGCATTAAAAGAGCCTCCTTTTATAGCAGATTTTGCTACAACACCAATAGCCAGAGGCAAACTTGCTGTGGCAGAAAAGAAAGGTGAAAAAGTTGCTTTGGGTTTTGTTCAGGATAAAAACGGTATTCCTTCAGATGATCCTTCAATACTGAAAAAAGGCGGATCAATGCTAACTCTGGGAGGCGACAGAATTCACGGGAGCCATAAAGGATATTGCCTGTCAGCTATCGTGGATATCTTTTCAGCTGTCTTCAGCGGAGCCAATTTCGGACCTTTTGTACCTCCAAGTGTGGCCTTTTTACAGGTGCCTGACAAAAAGGTTGGAGAAGGTACAGGCCATTTCTTTGGCGCAATCAGAATAGATGCATTCCAGCCCGCTGAAGAATTCAAGTTGAAAATGGATGAATGGATAAGTACTTTTCGTGGATCAAAACCCGCTGAAAATCATGATGCTGTATTAATCCCCGGCGACCCGGAAAGAGAAGCTGAAGAAAGAATCAGAAAAGAAGGTATTGATCTGGTCCCTGCAGTCAGGAAAGATCTGGAAATTATTGCAAAAGAATTAAATATCCGTTTCGACTGAAAACAAGGAAGCAGGCCGATCCGAATCAAGACCCTGCAATTACATCATCCTTATTTTCCTTCCGTCAACAGTCAGATATTCTTTCATAAGGTTAGCCGTTGTACAGGAATGAACCGGAAGAATTTTTATTATATCACCCGGTTTATAATCATTAATGACTTCACGAGGTAGATATACAATCCCATGTTCCTGTGATAACTTCTTAAGATAGGATCCTTCAATGATCTCTCCCCAGCCCTCCCCCCGGTTCTTTACAACATTCCCGTAAATGGTCCTGCCATTTTTATCAACAATATTGTCCTTTGCAAAATGTACACTGCCCCCGTAGATAACTATTTCATTCCTTTCTTTGTGTACGGCAACTACCGGACAAGCCATGGCAACAGCAACCTGAGCAGGAGAACATGACCCGATAATGGTCTGGCTTACATCATAAAACACATAATTGCCGGGCCTTATCTCATCAACCATTTTGAAATCTTCCATTATACTACAACCAGGAGTATCACCAACAGAAATAAGGAGATCCGGATGTTCCTTTATAAATTTGTTCTTTAAACTTAACATCCTGGTTATACTTTCATTATGAATGGCAGAAGAATCGTTTATGCTCCTTGCCCTGTAACTATGGCCGGAATGTGTTACAAATCCGCGGAAGTTAGTGACAGAAGATTTATCAATTGACCTGAGTATTTCATAAAAAGCTTTATGATCATCCCAGTTTATCCCAGTCCGGTGCAAACCGGCATCTACCTTTATGTATATATCTACAGGCGACTTGAGATGAGATTGAAGGAAACTGACAACTTCTACAGATTCGACCAGTAATGACAAATGTATCTTTACTGCCAGCTGATTGATCGCTCCGATCTCCAGAATGTTTACTGGAAAAGCTACTAAAATATCTTTCCAGTCATCCTCAGCAAAATACTCTGCCATGCGCACTGAAGAAACTGTTATCTTCTCTGTTCCCTGATCCCTGAACCATTTGCCGATCTCATGTGACTGATGGGTTTTAAAATGAGGTCTTAAAATGATATTGTTTCTCCTTGCCTTCTCAGCCATATTCCTGATATTAAGGCGGCAAATCTGTTCATTA
>CAZPMM010000073.1:0-7615 GCA_964587405.1 uncultured Rikenellaceae bacterium | reverse complement strand
ATGCAAATTTCTCGACTTCGGGTGAGTTGAGCCCCCTGCTTAATGATCCTGAACTGAGGACTATAGGAATAGGAACAAGGATCCTTATGGGAGGTACAATAGGATACGTTGCCTGGCACGGAACGCAATTCAATACTGGAAAACCTTTGAATGAAAATGGTATTCCGGTAGGTAATGCTGCAACCCTGGCTCTTATAGGCGATGCAAAGCAAATGGATTCAAGGTTTATAAAAGCAGCATATTTTGAAAAATACGGAGTGTCAATGTTCGTAGGAATAGGAATACCGGTTCCCGTTATTGATGAGGATATGGCACGTAGAGTCTCAGTCTGTAACCGCCAGATAGAAACCAATGTTATGGATTACGGATCTGAAAATCATGATATACTGGGACGTATTGATTATGAATCCCTGTTCTCTGGAAAAATACTTCTGGATGGAAAAATGATTCGTACAGCACCTCTTTCGAGTGTTAAGGTCGCACGCGAAATAGCTGATATCCTAAAAAATGAGATTGCTTCAGGCCGGTTTTTACTAACCCGGCCGGTTACATTTTTCCCAAAAACAACCGGACTTAATAATCTGGAAATAAGGATTTGATGTTTAATTTTTAAAAGGAAATCATGAAAAGTAAAAGATTTGTTATGACATTTCCCTCGGATGCAACAACTAAGACAATTACATATGATCTTATCAAGAAATTTGATATTATGGTTAATATCGTAAAGGCTAATGTTTCTCCTGGAGAAATAGGACACCTGGTAATAGAAATGACAGCTCCTGCCAATGTACTTAAAGACGGCATGGACTATATCAAACAAAACAATATTGAATGTGAACCGATCGATAAGAAAATAACCTATAGACATGATCTCTGTATCCATTGCGGAGCTTGCTCTGCTGTTTGTTTTGCAGGAGCTCTTTCAATGAAACAGGATACGGCGGAACTCCTTTTTGAACCTGAAAAATGTGTGATATGTGAGCTTTGTCTGAAAGCCTGCCCCCTGAAACTTTTTTCAATCGATCTTGGTTAAAAACCACAGATATCAGCCCAGATTCTACCGCCAGACAATGGGCAACCGCAGATGGAAGTGCTTCAGCTCGGTTTGCAGAGAAACTGATCTTTGGATCGCAGTAGATGCTGAAAGCTATTCAGACGCAGCCATTAATTATACATCTGAGCGGATCAGATATTACCGTAATATACTTGAAAAATATATCAGGAGCCACCCTGAATTCAGGGATTCTTTTGTACCTGTTGAAGCAGTAAAAACAGCACACCGGATAATCAGGGAAATGTCGGGGGCTGCACGTATAGCAGGTACCGGACCAATGAGCGCTGTGGCAGGCGCAATAGCAGAATTTATATGCGAAGATCTCTGTAAAGAAATAGGAGCTTCTGATGTGATTATTGAAAATGGGGGAGATATCTTTTTGAAACTAACAGAACAGGCAACCATATCGGTGTATGCGGGTGATTCTCCCCTTTCAGAAAAGATAAGCCTTATCATCAAACCTGAAGATACACCACTTTCCGTGTGTACCTCGTCTGGAACAACAGGTCATTCATTAAGTTTCGGAATGGCTGATGCATGTACAATCGCATGCCACTCAGGAGCACTGGCAGATGCATACGCAACTGCATTTTGCAACGAAATCAAAAATAAAGATATGATACTTGAAATTACAGAGAAAGCCCTGCAAAAACCTGATATTATTTCAGTTGTGATCATTATGAATGATAAAGTGGGGCTCGGGGGAAAGTTAACTGTCGATTTGCATTCCTGATATTTGTTCAGTACCTTTATATACTTCATTCAGTAATATAAGACTATGGGCAGACTAATAATGAACAGACTGGATTATTCCAAGATTTTAAAATGTATAGATGATGCGAAAAATCTTAAAACAATAAATGCTGAAGAAGCTGAAAAACTTTTGAGAGAACTTAATTCCGCAACTATCGTTGAGCCGGATGAGGTTCCTGTCAATGTTGTTACAATGAATTCCATAGTAAAAATTAGCTTTGTGAATACAAATAAACAAGTTCAGTTCCGGATTGTATATCCCGATGAGGCAAATGTCAGAGAAAATAAAATATCTATTTTTTCTCCCGTGGCCACAGCTCTTATCGGTTATAAAGTCAACGATGAAATAGAATGGATTGTTCCGTCAGGAATGACAAAAATCAGGATTGAAGAAATCATTTATCAACCCGAAGCGGCTGGTGATTTTAATCTTTAGATCCTTGTTAAACACTACCTTTGTATTCCATTATGTTCCATTTTTGATGCCCCTGGTGACTATGCTATTTGATTTATTTCAGAACTCCTACAAGAGATAAGGAGCTATGACATTAGTTAAATAGTGCTAATTTTATTATAAAATGATGTAGCAACAAAACGAATAACTTGAAAAAGAACTTGTTTAAGAAAGCACTAAATTCGTAATAAGAACACAAAAAAATATATTATAAACAGTCCTTCTGAAGATTTTGATTATGTGTGTTTTAAATGTATCTGTTCAGAAAAATCGACGTTTTAGGTCTTTAGAACTTGTGTATTATATGGTAAAATTACGTTAATTCCTAAATTTTAATCAATTTAAGAAGCTGTTTCGTCAATTCTTTGGCAAAAGGTTATGTAACAAAAAATTATACCGATTTGTTTTGTATTTGGCTTAATATCAGCAGTTTATTTTTTATCTTTTGCAAAACTATCAGATTTTCTGCATTTTGAGTATCAATTTCAGGCTGTTTTTGATCAATCACCCTTTTTTAATGATCAATTGTGCCCTCAGATAATTCTGTCGCGTAAATAATTTGATTAACGAATTGGTGGAAAGCTTTAAAAGCTCATCTGGTGGGCTTTATCGTATTGACAAGACACTATCCGGGATGTATTTTTACATTTATTGTAAACACGTTAAAAGATGAAAAAGAATTCATTTGTTCAGTATTGCAGAATGTTCTTCCTGACATTGGTCTTTTTATCCATTTCAGGTATCTGTGCTGCTCCTGCAATTGGGTACCGTGTTAAAATGGAAAATTTCAGAAGACTTTCCGAATATATTGCAAGGGAACATTATAGATCCGAATTTGCAAGGTTCATAAAAGATCTTGGGAAAAGCGAATCTGGAAATAACTGGCAGTCGATTAACCGGATAGGTTGTTTCGGCGAATGGCAGTTTGCTGAAAGGACATTGCATTATCTTGGTCATAAGCATATAACAGTGCATAAATTCAAAAAAGATCCAACAATTTTCCCACCCGATCTTCAGTTGAAAGTACTGAAATCACTAATCAAGGTAAATCTTATATCTCTTAAAGGGTATGAACAATTTGTTGGGGATACCATAAGAGGTGTGCCAATCACCAGGTCAGGAATGATTGCAGCTTCTCATCTGGGAGGTGCCAGGTCTTTAAAACTATTCTTGAACTCAAAAGGGAGGATCAACAGGGCAGATATCCTTGGGACATCAATAGTTGATTATCTGAGGAAATTCAGCTATTATGATTTGGACTCATTTGACGGATTATCTCTGTAAAAGTTCAGAACTGCACAATGAAGGTTAAGTGCATGGTACAAGAACTCCGCCCCGGAAAGTAAGTGGCAGGTTAGTCATTAGTGGTGAGTAATGCACTGTTAATCAATTTGATTTATAAAGTTTGGAAACAGATATTTAAAGCCAGCCGGGAGCAATTTTTTCAACAGGAGTTGAGATCGGATCTTACTAAATCAATCGGCATGACATCAGATAACGAATAAGCTATCTGTAAATAGCTTGCCTCAATATGACTATTGCAGATTTGTCTGTTGAATTTGGTATATAATAATTATTTACGGGATTTGGCAGCGAGGCTGCCAAGCTTACCGAATGAAGTTGTCAATCCTTTGATGACTGCAGAACTGAATCCCTGGTGTTCCATTTCATTTAAACCGGA
Organism: uncultured Rikenellaceae bacterium; assembly: GCA_964587405.1. Lineage (GTDB taxonomy): Bacteria > Bacteroidota > Bacteroidia > Bacteroidales > VadinHA17 > LD21. The sequence goes on along the minus strand of CAZPMM010000073.1, from coordinate 3,673 downwards.
GATTGTTATCCCCTGTGGAGTTGTTACTTTATCAATTTCGCTTTCAGGGTGACCTGAAGTTAGAAGGATCATTCTGGCTGCTCCAAGTACGGTTTGTGCAACAATTTGCTGAGACATTTCGGCATTGAATCCTATTTCAATTCCACCCTGCGACATTGCACGCATGAATCTCAATGCAAATGCTATCCCGCAAGACCCTGCCACAGTGGCAGCATCTATCAGTTCCTCAGGGATTACTATGGTTTTTCCCATTTTCTCAAACATTGCAGTGACCTTCTTTTCTTGGTCCGGCTTCATGTTCCTGAACGACATGCATGTCATCGATTCACATATCTCAATAGCTGTATTTGGCATAATACGGATATTTGGCACAGCTCCGAATGCATTCTCAATTTCCCTGTGCGTTATACCGGTTATTGTTGAAATAAGCTGATGACGCGGACTTATACCGTCCTTTATCTCTTCCCGGAGTGTATCAAATTGCTGGGGTTTAACAGCCATTATGATTATATCTGTATCCAGCATGGCTTCTGTATTGTTATCAGTAACTCTGAAACCGATATCCCTGAGAAATGAAATTCTCGATTCCCGTTTTTCGCCGAGAATTATGTCTTTAATTTTGTATTGTCCTGACCTGATCAGCCCTTTTGCAAGTGATGTGCCAATATTACCTCCGCCCAGAATAGCAATTTTGATTTCTTTCATTTTTTTAAATTGATAAAGCGAAGATAGCAAAAACAAAAAAAAAGCTCAATTCTTACTGAATCAAAGATCAGACATGATAGTCCGGAGATTGAGTTACTGTACCCATACTTGCTCTTTATAACCTTAAAACAGTATATTTGCTCAAGATATGTGATCTGTCAATGAATTGATATGAAGGATTGTTGACGGATCTTTTATAAAAGCATAAATCCGGGCAGAAAAACGTTAGCTTATGACTGATAAAATCAATAACTCGTTAAGAGAATTGTTTTCGAGGCTATGCCGGGCTTATAATCAGGGTTTGGATATTTCGGATTATTCACTACAATACCTGAAAAGATATATCAGCAATTCATCTTATTTTTTTTCTTTTTATTCTCAGGTTTTTGAGAAATGCTTACACAGTATAAGAGAGCCTGTTAACAAAGTTTTTGTTGATTATGGGGGAGGCTGTGGAATATTGTCCCTTGCAACCCGGCTGATTGGTTTTAAAACTGTTGTTTACAACGATTTTTGCGAAAAGTCCATGGCAGATGCAAAGATAATTTCAGAACAAACCGGAATTCATATAGATTTTTTTATTGGCGGTGACATAGAAGCTTTTGTTGACCAGGTGAACCAGCTTGATATTCATCCCGATATTATTTGTTCTGTCGATGTAATTGAGCATATTTACGACCTGGACAACTGGTTTAAATCCATTTCAAAACTTGATGATTTCACTTTGATTTTCGTGACCGGGGCAAATACAAATAATCCCGTTATTAAGCACAGGCTGAAGCAAAAGCACATAATTTCCGAATTCCATGGATGTGAAAGGAATGTCAGGATTAATGACACATTCTTCAACACATCATTCCTTGAAGAACGGAGAAAGATCATATGGCGTAAATATCCGGGTTTAAGCGAAGATGAGATTAAGCATTTAGCAGTGCAAAGCCGGGGACTAAAACGGGAAGATATTGAAAGCATGGTTGACGGTTATTTGAAAAACGGCATAACAGAATATAGTCCCGGACATCCCACAAATACCTGCGATCCTTACACCGGAAGCTGGACAGAAAGACTTATAGATTTCAGGAAATTAAAGGAAACGATTGAATATAATGGAATGGAATTCGAAATAACAAACTTATTTTATTGCTATTCAGATGAGAAATTACTAAATACAATTAAAAAGGCTCTTAATCTGTTAATTAAAATATCGGGACCAGGATGTTTATTTCTCTCGCCCAATGTTACAATCCGGATCAGAAAATCATGAATTCAGAATCCCTGTAGTTGTAATTATACGTAAGTTTCCGGGACATTACTGTTAAGCATTATCTTTACTTCGTGACTATTAAATTCTTTTTATATGAAATCCACATGAGTGAATTCAAACGCAAACACGTAATGAATATAATTTTCAATCATGTGCGGTTCCATCATATCATTAAAATCAAAATTATATTATGATGAAGCTGAAATTATCTTGTTTTTTTATTTCTGTATTCCTTGCCGGCAATATTGTTTCGGGACAACAAAGTGCAAATAATCCTGGCCGTGAGCAATGGTTTATGGATATGGGATTCGGGATGTTCATTCACTGGAGTATGGATTCCCAGGTTGGAGCGGTTATCAGTCACTCTATGGCAGGGGCGTCGGAAGATTACCTTGAGAAGTTTGAAAATGATCTGCCGAAAACATTCAATCCAAAGAAATTTGATCCTGATGAATGGGCTGTTCTGGCAAAGCTTGCAGGAATGAAGTATGTCGTCTTTACCTCAAAGCATCATTCGGGTTTCTGTATGTGGGATACAAAAACAACAACTTTCAATGTTATGAACACTCCTTTCGGAAAGGATATCCTTAAAGAAGTCCTTGATGCATTCCGGAAGCAGGGTATAGCAACAGGAATATACTTTTCCCCTGAGGATTTTTATTATTTCCACAGAAATAAGATCCCGGTCGGGCGACTTCAGGATCCTAAGCATTATCCTGTGAATAATCCCGGACTTATGGCTTATGATAAGGCCCAGTTAAAAGAATTGCTCACGAATTACGGAAAGATTGATATCTTTTTCTTTGACGGACCTGAAGAAGGACTTAAGCAATATGCATGGGAATTACAGCCTGATTTGGTTGTAACCCGCGGACAGATGCAGACTCCAGAGCAAACCCTGCCGGACAAGCCGGTTCCGGGACCGTGGGAGGCTTGTTTCACAATGGGCACTGACTGGCAGTACAAGCCTACAAATGATCCGCACAAATCCGGTACACAGATAATTAATATGCTTATTGAGACCCGGGCTAAAGGCGGGAATCTTTTACTGAACATCGGACCAAAACCTGATGGGCAGATCCAGATCGAACAGGAAGCGCTTCTCAGGGAAATAGCTTTATGGAATCTTGTTAATCAGGAGGGCATTCATAATATCCGGCCGTGGGAAATAATCAGGGAGAGGGATATCTGGTTTACTAAGTCTAAAAACGGGAATGCTGTTTATGCTTTTGTTCCTTCAGGTGATGAATGGAAATATGCTGAAAGGAAAGAATTTGTCTTCACTACATTATCGGGAACAGAAAAGACAAAGATCAGTATCCTCGGGTATTCATCAGAACTGGTTGAATACCGTCCCGGTTATGATGCAAAGATCTATTTTAGTTCAACTCCTGTTGGACTGGTTATAAGTGCTGTAAATGGTCACCGGCTTTATACTAACAATAAATGGCCGAATCCGGTGGTACTGAAAATCGAAAATGTGAAATACAAAGAGATAAGTAATTCAGAACTAAAGAAATCGGGGATCGATGGGGCGTTGTAACAATTTGAAAATAAGCAGGTAAAGGGGATCTGAAATAAAAAACCGCTTCCGCATCCGCGGGATCGGTTTTATTTTTGTGGGCGATGAGGGAGTCGAACCCCCGACTCTCCCGACTTTTGAGTCGGGATGCTCTGAACCAACTTTGAACAATGATTCCAACC
>CAZPMM010000072.1:0-7622 GCA_964587405.1 uncultured Rikenellaceae bacterium | reverse complement strand
AACAGGCGCACAGGAACCCGCGAGCATCAGCAAGATTAGCGTGAGTATGGAATAAATGATCTTTTTCATTTTATATCGTTTTAATAAAAATACTTGTACAAAACTATTTCCGGAATAACCGTTTTCAAATATAAGTTTTCTTTTTATGTGCCGGAAAGATCGCCGGAACTTTATATACTTTGATAATGCATGAATAGTTTTCATGAAGAAATTATCACAATCCAGAGTATTATCCGGTTCCAAAATATCGGGATGCAATACTGAAATATATCCACACTCCCGTTATATCTGCAAGCGAAGTAATCAGCGGAGCGCTTGCAGTGGCAGGGTCTAATTTCAGCTTTGTGAATATGAATGGGATTGTCAGACCGATAAGGCTCCCGGCCATAACTGTAATGATCATTGTAAGACCCACAACAATAATTACATCGGGTGATCTGACTGTAGCTATAAGCGACACACCTATCGCCATTGTTATACCAAGTAAGAATGAGACCAGCAATTCCTTTCCGAGAAGTTTTATCCAGTCACTGGTTTCAACATCGCCCACTGCCAGGGAACGGATTATCAGTGTAGCTGACTGTGAACCGGCATTACCGCCGCTGGCAATCAACAGAGGCAGAAAGAATATAAGTGATACCATCGACTGTATCACATGCTCAAAATTAGAAATTGCAGTGCCTGAAAAAATATTCATGAAGACAAGAATAGTCAGCCAGAGAATACGCTTTTGATACAGCAGAATGGGTTTTGCTTTCAACGGATTCAGTACCGCATCCTGGAAAGCTCCGAACTTGTGGAAGTCTTCGGTGGTCTCTTCCTCTTCAACGTCCATTATGTCGTCAAAAGTCACAATCCCAAGCAGCACCCCGTCAGAATCAGTTACCGGAAGAGCAATCCTGTCATGATCCTTGAAAATCCGGATAGCTGTCTCCTGATCATCATAGGCATTCAGTGAAACATATCGCTGATCGGCGATTTCACTGATTAACTGATTGGGATCGGCAAGTAAAATTTCCCGGATCTTTATGTCATCTATCAGTTTCCATTTGTTGTCGACTATGTATATGACATTTAAGGTTTCAGAGTTATGTCCGAATTTCCTGATGTGTTCAAGAGTTTGTGCAACTGTGTAATGAGTCTTCACAGCTACAAACTCGGGTGTCATCAGCCTTCCGATACTTTCTTCAGGATAACCCAGAAGCTGAAGGGCAATCTTTCGTTCTTCCGGTGAAAGTAACTGAATGAGACGTTGGGAAACCTGACCGGGAAGCTCCTCAAAGAAGGCAGTCCTGTCATCAGGATCAAGATCGTTCAGCAGGGATGACAACTTTTGTGTGGATTTTGCTATGCCCTCTATTATTTCTTCCTGTTTTTCGTGAGACAGGAGCTGAAATGTATCTTTTGCCTGAATGTTGGATAATAAGCGGAAGATCAGAATGTCTTCTTCCTGTGATAATTCCTCAATTATTTCAGCAATCTCAAAACTTCCCAGTTCCGTTAATTTCGATCTTAAAACCTTCCATTCCTTTTTCTCAATGAGTTCGCTGATTTCATCAATTGTTACGATCATAACCTGGTCTCCTAACATTTTTAAGCTGCAAGGAAACCCTGAGGTATCCCTCACAGTTATTTAAAGTTCACTTTTTCTATAATATGGGTCTTCGTCCATTTCTTTTTCCCGGCATGTTGTCAGATATACTACCGGATCTTAATTTAAATATACTGTTTATTACATGATTTCTGCAAATCCATACTACTTTTTATATTGATTTTGGTTGCTTAAAAGTATAGTAGCCATCCCATTTATACAAACAATTATGCAAAATTAGGATTGGACAAAAGCCGGGAAGCGGATTTATTTTCAAAATCCATATTGCACAACCTCTCTTCCGGTTGCTTTCAGATATGCTGATAGTTTCAGATAATATGTTGTGCAAGCTTCAGTATATTGATCGTTGCTTTTCTGCAACTTCGTGGTGGCATCCAACAGGTCTGCCAGAGAGATTGTGCCTGCATCATAATAGTCTTTGCTTATTCTGAGGTTTTCTGTTGCCGATTCTACCGACTTCCCTGCAATTTCTGTCTGCAGGTATGATTCCTGCAGGTAGTTCCATTTTGATTCTATGTCGATGGCAATATTCTGTTGCATGTTAAGCCGGTTGTTTTCGGCTTTCATTTCCTCAAGCCGGCTGCGCCTGATTGAATGAGCTCCTCCCCACCATGCACTTATTGGTAAGGAAACAGTTGCATATAACATCCCCATATCTGTGCTTTTGTCAAAGAGATCGTGGTAAAGATACCCTGCTCCGGCTGCAACGGTGGGCAGGTTTTTTCCTATTTCCATCTTATGTTGTATCGAAGCGGCTTCGACACTTTTGTCAAGAAGCCGGGACTCGACCCTGGCTTTTACCCCATCGGATGGGTTCATATAATATCCGATCGGCGGATTAATTGCCGGGAATTCAGATATGTCGATATCAAATCCTTCGGCATAGCTTCCTGTAAGATTGCTCAGAAGAAGTTTCAGTATATTAATGCTGTTTTCCACTTTTATCCTGTTGCTTTCAATGCCCTGCTGTTCCAGTTCTATTTTTAACAGATCGTTGCGGGTTGCCAATCCTGCCTGTACAGCCGCGTCAACAGATTTATTAAGCTCTGCAAGCTGCGTCAGCCCGGCGTCTATTGTCCGGAGCTTCTCTTTGAGCGAAACGATATGCCAGAAGTAATTCTCAGTTTTTGCAATAATTTCATTTTCAGATAATGTTATCTTCAGCTCGCTTGCATCCCTGCCTGTTTTTGCAAGTTTATTGCCATAATATATCTGACCGCCCGTGAATAGTGGTTGTACGGCATTAACATATCCAATTGTGCCTTCTCTGATCATTTCAAGAGGAAATACCAGTGGCATCCCGATCAGGGAAGGGTTAACTCCCAGAATCGCAAGAAGATTGGATAACATTGACAGATCTATATTATCATTTATCAGGTATTCCGTTGAACGGAATGTGACTCCGGCAGCTGAAACAGACGGGAAATATTTTGTGAAAACTTCTTTTTTTGTTTGATCGGATATCTGGTAGTCGATATGGCTGTTTTTCAGTTCCAGGTTGTTTTCCAGAGCCATGTCGATGCATTGCTTCAGGGAGAAAACCTGGGCGTCGGCAATTGCCGGGAATAATAGCAGTATTATGATTAAGAATCGTTTCATTTTCTTGAGTCATTGAGTTTCCAATATAGAATCGGCAGTATAGTGATTGTCATGAAAAGAAGGAAGATTCCTCCTGTGAAGATCACTATACCTACAGGAGCCCAGAAAGAGCTTCCCGACAATATCATTGGGACAACACCGGTTGATGCCGCGGCAGAAGTGAGGAAAATGGGTATCATCCTCCTTTTTCCGGCATCCCGGGCTGCTTCCTTTGCTGTCCAGCCTTCAACGTCAAAACGCTGTTCAGCATGCTGGAACATTAGGATAACATTTCTCACCGTTATTCCAAAGAGACCGATAAGACCGAGTACCGCTGTAAGACCTACAGTGAGACCGGAGATCCACAGTCCCAGTACCGCTCCGAACATAAAAAGGAATAAAGTGAACATGGATATAAATGTAAGGCCGAATTTTCCAAAGGTCAAAAGCAGAAAGAAGAATATCACCGCGAAAGCAGCTATAATTGCACGAATAACAGGAGTGAGGTTCTTCTTGTTGAATTCAGGTTCGCCTCCTGCCTGGTACCCTATACCATAAGGCAGTTCGGGTGCTATTTCTTCCCTGATGATATTCTGAATGTTTGTAAGTAACTTTCCCGTAATGACATTCCTTTTTGTATCGGCCGAAACAGTTATTGTCCTTGTCCCGTTTCGGTGGACGATGCTGTTTTCCCTCCATACCGGTGTCACTTCGGCAATCTGCCGGAGCGGAACGCTCACAGTGGGTATGAGAGTAGAAATATACGTGTCGGCAATGTCCCCGGGAGATTTTTTTTCATTCTCTTTTCCTGTTTTCAGAACTACCGGAATAATGCTATTGTTTTCCGTAACGGAACCCATGGTGAACTCTCCCGTGGCGAGCAGCAGGTTTGCCGCGGCCAGAGCACGCGTTACCCCTAATTTTGAAGAAGCCAGAAGGTCGAGTTCTACATCTATTACTGGGAGCATCTCTCCCCAGTCAGTTGTAACATTCGTGAATTCGGGGAAAGTTTTCATCCTTTCAGCAAGGATTTCAGCGCTTTTCTTCAGATCTTCAGTTTCTTTTCCGTAAAAACGGAACTCGAAAGCATTTACATACTGAAAATCTATCTGCCTGAATTTAATATATGCATTTTCAAAATAGTGGGCGTAATGATCCGTGTACTCATCAAGAAGAGCTTCTGTTTCTGCTGAGGATCGCGTGTTAACAATAAACTGGGCATAATTGTCGGAAGGTATTTTAGGAGCGTAGGAGATATGGAAACGCGGAGAAGACATTCCAACAAACTGTGTAACCGAACTTACCCGGTCATCTTTCGAAAGCATTATCCTTAGCGAATCGGCAACCTTTGCCGTTGCGCTGATCGGGCTGCCGTCCGGAAGACTGATCTCCACCGCAAACTGGTCGCGTTCAGCTACCGGCATCATCCTGAATTTAATACGCGGTATCATAAGGATTGCAACAACTATTGACAATACCCCTGCCGATATTGTTAACCAGGGATGCCGGAAATTCCAGCCGAGAAGCTTTATATAAACATCATGTACTCTTTCGGTCAGCCTTTTATTGTCTTTTTCATCCCCGCTCTTTCCTGAAGGTTTTATCAGGGAAACCCCGAGAACAGGTATCAGTATGACAGCCAGAATAAGTGAAACCATAAGGTTTATTGTGAAGGTATGGGGAAAGAAGTAGAGGAATTCCAGAAACTGCCCTTTGAAAAGTATCAGAATCGGATAAAAGACAAGACAGATACAGGTTGTTGCCAGGAACATTGGAATGAAGTACCGGTGAGCACTGTCGAGTGCTGCCTCCCGGGGTTTCATGCCGTTTTTCAGGTTAAATACATAACCGTCAATGATCACAATCGAATTGTCAACGGTCATTCCCAGAACAACAATCAGCGCCGCGAAGGTTACGGTGTTCAGCGGTATGCCGAAAAGAAACATCAAACCTACCGAAATGAAAGTGTTTAGTGGAATGACAATGGCGGCAACAAGCGCCGTACGAAGAGGAAACAGCACCATCATAACCATTATTACAACGATTATTGCCATTAAAAGATCACGCAGAAAGGATAGCACTGAACCGTTAACCACCTTCGACTGGTCGGTGACGGAGCTTATGGACACATCATCCGGGATTCGGTTCCTGCCATAATCATCTATCACCTTGTTTACATCCCTGCCGAATTTAACGATGTTGTAACCTTCCTTCATCTCCACTGAAAGAACCAGACAAGGGTTACCGTTATAGCTTATATAGCTTTTTCCCGGAGGATACTCCCTTTTGACACTTGCTACATCTTTCACTCTTATCATATTCCCTTCGTGGTCGCTGTATATCAACTGGTCTTCAATTTCCTGAACACTGCTGTATGCCGGCTTTAGATGCAAGGCCACGTTCAACCCTTCATTCCTGATATTTCCTGCCGGACCAAGTGACTGCGAGAGAAACCCTGCCATCATCAGTTTGTCGCTTATGGCATAGGAAGAAAGTTTGTACTGATCGGCATAAACCGTTATCTGTTCCTTCTGCCCGCCATAAAGCCTTACGTTCGCAACCGACTTTATACGTCGAAGACCGTTCTGAAGATCGCCGGCATATTCTTTCAGTTCATTGTATGAACGCTTTGCCGATCCGATAGCTATAAGAATGGCAGAAGTATCTCCAAAGTCATCCCTCGCAACAAGAGCCACGACACCTTCGGGAAGCTGAGTCTTAAGAAGCGTCATGCCATGTTTTATCTTGGACCATACTTCATCCTTGTTCCTGACATTGTCTTCAAGCTCTACCATCGCGTAACATATACCGTTTCGGGATGTAGTGGTTGTATAGCTTCTTTTTACTTCGGGATAGGAAAAAAGAAATTCTTCAAGCGGCTCAGCCAGTTGCTTCTCAACTTCTTCTGATGTAGCACCGGGATAAATGCCCACTATGATTCCCTGACGGATTGTATAACCCGGGAACTCCTGCTTTGGCATGACAATGAGTGCAATGACCCCCAGTATAACCAATAATCCCGTTAAAAGGTACACTATCGGGGAATGCGCCATCGACCACTCTATAATGTCGTATTTACGCTTCATCTTACATTAATTTTATCACCTTCGCTTATTTTGTACATTCCTTCGGTAATAATAATATCACCGGCCGAAATACCTTGTTTAACCTCCACACCGTTACCCCTGATGTCGCCTGTTTCAATGAACCGCCTGCGGGCGATGCCGTTATCGTTGCACCATACAAACCTGCGTGAATCGGAAGATATCATTACAACTTCCAGAGGGATAACGATGCCTGTTTCCCGGCTTCCGGTCCGGAGTTCAATTTTGCAAACCATTCCGGGAAGGAGTTCCCTTCCCGGGTTCGGAACTGTCACCGAAGCAGAATAAGCACGGGAAAGCGGGTTTGCAATAACATTCTTGTCAACTCTTTTCCCATGAAACTGTTTGTCGCCTAACGCAGAGACGGTTATGACCGACTCGCATGAAGACGGTATGCGGGATATTTCATTTTCCGGGACCGAAAATCTTACTTTCACCAAACTTATGTCCATCAGGGTCATAACAGGTTTGCCTATGATTGCATTTTCGCCTGCTTCAGCCAACCTTTTCCCGACAACACCGCTTACAGGAGCGTATAGAGAACAGTCGCCGAGGTTTTTCTCAGCTATGTTGAAAGTTGATTTTGCCTGGTTAAGCTTTGTTTCAATATCTACCATCTGAACATCGGGAAGGCTCCCTTTTTCATGAATCGATTTAAGACGGTCATAAGCATCCTGCGCCTGTTTCAATGATGATTCAGCAGCATTAAACATATTCTGAGCCGAGGTAGGATTGAGCCTGGCAACAAGCTGCCCTTTTGTCACGTAGTCGCCCTCCGATACAAGGATGCTTTCCACTGTCCCAAATGAAGAAAAACTGAGAGCAATGGAAGACTTTTCCTCTACCACTCCGGAATAGCTCACGAGGTTCAAGTTGTCCGATTCCGTGGCAATCTTCGTTTTAACATATATAACATGCTCTTTCTCCGGCCGAATATTCCTTCCAGAGCAGCCGGGAAATGTGATAAGGCAGAAAAAAAATAATGCCGCTGTAATAACTGCCATTGTCTGAAGTTTTTTCATCTTTCCTGGATTAATAATTGCTTTTGCAAATTACGGTAGTTATCACAGCTTATAAAAGTCTGAATTATCCTGAGAATTGTTCATTTAGTCGAAAATAATATTTATTTTACCATTAAGTTGTGACAAAAATTATTCAATACGGCTAATTATATGAGGTTAACTATGGATGAGAAAAGAATAAGGAACCTGTCGCTGGAATCTTTGGGAAGGATAAGTTCCGTTACGGGAGATGAAGATATTACTTATAACGGATGTTTTCTCGCGTATCGCGATTCTTCGATGCTCCGTAAAATGGAGATATTCAAA